>CAYXEC010000011.1:0-37358 GCA_964463855.1 uncultured Verrucomicrobiales bacterium
AAATCGCAAACCATCCTTCTGGCGGTAAAACCTCAGTATATCTCTACCGTTCTCAGTGAAATCGCTTCCAACCTCACTCCAAACCACCTGCTCATATCGATCGCCGCTGGAGTCACCTTGGAAAAAATGGAGGCTGCATGCCCTGAGGGAACCCGCATCATCAGGGCCATGCCCAACACCCCGGCACTCATAGGCCTTGGAGCCACTGCCATCGCCCCGGGAAGCCATGCCACGGAGCAAGATCTTGAAATTGCCAGAAAGCTGCTAGCATCTGTGAGTCTGGTGAGTGTTACCGAGGAAGCGCTGCTTGACGCTGTCACCGGCTTATCCGGGAGTGGTCCAGCCTATGTCTACACCTTCATCGAATCCATGAGCCTGCAGGCACAAAAAGAGGGCCTCCCCGCCGATGAAGCTCTCAAGCTGGCCACACAAACCGTCATCGGAGCTGCGCGAATGGTAGAACAAACAGGCATGAGCCCCAGGGAACTGGTTCAACAAGTCACCTCTCCGGGCGGCACCACGCTTGCGGGCCTTGCCGCACTCACAGAACACGGCTTTGAAGCGAGTATTGCAGCAGGCGTGCACGCAGCATCCGAGCGTTCAAGGGAGATCGCCAGAGAATCTTGAAAGCCTTGGCGATTGCCGACGTATCTAGTGCTTAAATACGCCATGATCCCGATTCCGTTTGCCAAAAGCTCATTCGGGTATTAGGGTAAAAACGCCTTAGGGCATCAACTCCAACCAAAATCAAACTCATGGGACCTCTCGGATATCCAGAAATGGTGGTCATTTTCCTGATCATCCTTCTTCTCTTTGGCGCTAAAAAACTCCCGCAGCTCGCGCGTGGCTTGGGCAAGAGCATGGGAGAATTCAAAAAAGCCAAAGATGAATTTGAACACGAGATCACCAAGGCCGAGGACGAAGTCACTCATGACACTACCCCCAAGTCAACCGTGTCCAAAGAGAGCCAGGCTCGCGACGAGAAAGACGCCTGATTGTCTCCATAGGCATCCTCATGGATTTACCCAGACAATCCCTCATTGCCAAGTATACCCCGATTATTATCGGGGTATTTTTATGCCTTCTCACCAGCCATTGCAGGCAAGCGGACCGTTCCACGGAGACTTGGGTCAACCTTCCTGACCCTGACAAAAGCCAAGAGCAGGCTCACAATGAACGCAACACCACATCGTCCGGCTCAGCAGAGATTCAACGATCAGGAAACGAGGCGCCTGTGCGCTTCCTGGCGTACAACCTGAAGAATTATCTCACGATGCGCCGCTACATCGACGGCCAGGCCGTCTATAGGCATAAGCCACGAGAAGAAATTGATGCCCTTGTTCAAATCATTAGCTCAGCGAAACCGGACATCCTGGGCGTGTGTGAAATCGGCACCCACGCTGACTTGGAGGATCTGCAAAAACGCCTCAAGCTTGCTGGCGTCAATCTTCCCCATAGCCACCGCGTCAGCGGCTCGGACCGAACCCGCGCACTTGGGCTGCTCTCGCGCTACCCGATCGTAGGCAGGAGCACACCCAAAAAAACCGACTATACCATCGACGGAACTCCCTTCAGCATCAGCCGTGGCATTCTCGACACCACTTTACAACTCCCACACGGAGCCATCCGTCTGCTGGGAGTTCACTTCAAATCAAAGCGACCCGTTCCCGAAGCGGACCAGGCCCTGATGCGGCGTAATGAAAGCCTTCTTTTGCGGCAACACATTGAGGAAATTCTCACACACAATCCAGGCACCCAGCTGCTGCTTTACGGTGATTTCAATGACACAAGAAACAGCAAATCAGTATCCAGTATCAGAGGGCGCTCAAATAGCGATGCTCACATGAGAATCATTGAGCTGCTGGACAAGAGAGCTCAAAGCTGGACCCACCATTGGAAGCATGAGGACATCTACTCCCGCATTGATTTCGTCATGGCCAACTCCATGCTCGAACCTCGCATCAACAAAGGAGCCAGCAAACTGCTCGATCCTGAGAACTGGGAAATCGCAAGCGATCACCGCCCCATGCTCGTCATCATCGAATGATTGCCGTGCTCAAGGCATACCCAGCAGAGCCAGCATCCTGCCCGTTTTTCCCTTTTCTCTTCGATAGCTGTAATAGGATTTGGCATCGCTCGCCGTGCAAATTTTCGCATCCATGTATTGATCTGCAGGAACACCGGCACTGAGAACCTGTCGGCGAATTTCTGCTGCAAAATCAATCTCATAGTGTGGGGGCCTGATACACGGAGAAAGAGCTACACGGATATCCTGAGGTGATGCCCCGAACTCATCGACCATCATCTGGATAGCCCGGCCCGTAATATTACCCTCCGTACCCTTTTTGCCAGAGTGCAAAAGCGCGATTATCTTACAAACCGGATCGTGAATATAAACGGCTCCACAATCAGCCACGTAAATGCCGAGCAACACACCGGGTTCTGATGTGATCAGGCCATCGACACCCAACGATAGCTGCTCCACATCATCCCTCCCCACGACCGCGACATCTGCTCCATGAACCTGTTCCGCGAGATGAAGTTGGGACCAGGAGAAGCCGAGATCTCTCACGGCAGCTTCGTGAGCAGGCTTTAGCCTCGCCACAACCTCATCCTTGTCACAGCTCACCTCAACCCCTTCAACACGTTCAACAAATTCAGCACAAACTCCTTCATGCCGGGAAAACGAAGATAAAAAACGGGGCATTTGCATCACTGGCTGTGAGCCTTAATGCAAATGCCCCATTGTGCAAGCTATCTCAACCTCCGAGGCGGGGGTTTGAGGGCTTTATGCTAGTGTCTTACTGAGACCGGCCGCTGAGAGCTCTGGTCACATGATCCACGGTATCGGATTCCTCTTCATCCATATCTGACATGATTTCAGAGAGATTGGAGGCGATTTCACGGCGCATACGCGCAACTAACTCTGCACCCTTTTGGGTGATACGAACCATGATCTTGCGACGATCTTCGGCTGCGTGTACTCGTTCAACATAGCTTAATTTCTCCAGGCGGTCTACGAGGCCGGTTGCGGCCGCGGTGGAATGACCCATCTTCTTGGCGATGTCTGACATTGTCAGATATTCTTCGCTAGAGAGGTAGGCCATCAGGAAGAACTGTGGAAATGAGATATTTCCGCGGTTCAACTCGCTGGACAAATTAAGGATGCAAGAACGCTGCGTAAACAGAACGAAGTCTGCAAGGCGATCGGTATCTACGGAGCTAGTATTGGAGGGACTAGTTTTCATGTTGTTTTGTGTCTATTAGTGTTTTGGTTATCACCAATGTGAACACAGTTGCGCAGGTAAAATACATAAAAGATCAAGTGTGTTCAAGTTTTTATTTTTGTTTTTTAAAACAAAAAGTGGTTATAGATTCTTTCTTTTTGTACTTTTAAGCATCTAAAGCCTTTTTTTGATACCATTAGCACAATTATCAAACAGCCATGCCTATAGGCGGAAACAGACTTTCCCCCTCCCTAATTAGTATGGTTTTTGCGAATATAAACCGCATCACCGACCTTCGCCGTGCCTGAACGTATATCAGCGGCGACATGCTCACCGAGTTCCTCACCCGTCGGCAGCAAGTTAGCACTGCGACCCTCGCCCATGCTCTGGACCGTCTCACCCTCGAGAACCGACCACTTTCCGTACTTACGGATCAGTACAAAGCGGGAGTCTTCCACCACACGGTCAATGCGCCCGGCAAGACGCTTGTCCTGATCTGGGTATACCGGTTTAGCCTTTACCTTATTGCTTGTGCAAGCTGGCAAAAGCCATGCCAGCGCCAAAAAAAGCGACAGCCACCTCACCCTACGATCGTGAACCATAAAGCCTACTTGCGCCCAAACTCTTGTCATCTCATCCATTCTCAATGTCTGCAGGGTAAACGATACTCAAATCAGTGTTATCATGCAAACCATCAGATCCTTGAGAGTCTCCGCAGTAATCATGCGGAGTAACGCTCAACGCCATCGACAAGTGTTTTCCAAACTCCGAGATCCTTGCCCAGAATGACAATGTCCGCACAGTAGCCGGCCTCAATTTTCCCAATCCCCTTCAGCCCCAGAGAGCGGGCCTGGTTCCAGGATGTTGTTTTGACCAGCTCGCTCAGAGCAATGCCTGTGAACTCGAATGCATTGCGCAATCCCTCATTGTAGCGCAACACACTGCCAGCGAGCGCTCCACTATCCTTCAGCCTTGCCTGACCCTTATCAACCACTACATCCAGACCACCCAACTGCACCACACCAGACTCGATCCATGATCCACTCATTGAGTCTGTAATGAGCATGACCTGATCGATAAGCTTCACCTCAAACACCAGGCGAACAAAATCGGGGCAAAGATGAATACCATCACAAATCATTTCCATTTTCAGGTCAGGGTCCAGAAGACCGGACCCAACCATGCCAATTTCACGGTGGTGTAGCCTACTCATGGCATTGCCGAAATGAGTCAAGTGGGTCAGACCTGAATGCTTGGCATCCATTACCTGCTTATAAGTGGCTGATGAGTGTGCTGCCGAAGAAGTAATGCCCACTGATTTGGCGTCACGAATACATTCAAGTGCACCATTTACTTCAGGAGCAAGGGATACCACTGACACTGGAGCAATCTGGTGAATGCGGCTCAATTCCTCCCAGCTTGGTTCCCGGACATATTGCGGGTTTTGGGCGCCCGCATTATCTCGATTGATGTAAGGCCCCTCAACGTGCAGGCCAGGGGTTTTTACATACTCCTGACTGTGCATGTACTGGGCACAGGTTTCCGCAATTTCCTCCAATACTTCCTGGGGTTGGGTGAGAGTTGTCGGCAACCAGGTTGTCACCCCCTCACCCAGCTTGCGCCTGGCTATGTGTCGAATGCTCTCCCCGCTGCCATCACAGACGTCCTTGCCGTCAGCACCATGCGCGTGAATATCAACAAAACCAGGCATGAGGTAACGTCCCCCGGCATCAATCACCGTATCTGCAGCGGCAGGCACAATATCCCTCTGATGCAGGGCTTTTATTACTCCTGCCTCAATCTCAACAGAAGCTCCCGGGAGGTTGAGATCAGGGGAGATAATATGGGCATTACTGATGATCAGCCTCATGCGCGTAGACGGTTTTTAGCCATTCTGGTCTTTACCCATGATCATCTCCTTGGATTGCCAGAAGTAAGACCAGCCGGAAATGACCGTAAGAACAACAGCTGGCCAGAGAGAAAGCGGGAACAACAAATGATCCTTGTGGGCAATATATTTCAACCCCGCAACCACAGGATTTGTGGAATCGACCGATTCAAAGGTAAGATGAACAAGTGCGGTGATGATGAAAATAAGCTGGAAGGTCGTCTTCCACTTCCCGAGATGATCGGCTGCGAGAACCTTACCCTCTTCAATGGCAATTTGGCGGATACCGGTGACGAGAAACTCACGACAGAGAATCAACGCGGTAACCCAGACCGGGCACAACCCTTCAGCAGACAAATAGACAAAACCGGAGCAAACCAATATCTTGTCTGCTAGCGGATCAAGAAGTTTGCCTAGTGAGGTGACGAGGCCCATTTTCCGTGCCAGATAACCATCAAGCCAATCCGAGATCGCCCCAAGCACAAAGGCACACAGGGCAATCGCATAGCCAACTGTACCCTCAGCAGAAGCTGCGGTGCAGAAGACAGCCGTCAGAACAAGGCGAAAGAGAGTGATCGTATTGGGTAAATTCATGAATCAGGATGCTGTGGCAATACCAGTGCTCTTGAGGACTCGATTAATATGGTCAAAGTCACGGACAAGGGCAACCCTAGCCTTACGAAAAAACCACGGCATGGACAACGGCATCCTTGAAGGTGTCTGGAAATAATCTGGGGCACGATTTGATGAACTTGCAGTTGCTTCCAGCCGCCACACATGAATAATCCCCGCTCTACCAATCATCGCATCTATGGAAAAATCTGATTTCGGCCTCATTGGCCTTGCTGTTATGGGCCAAAACCTTGTGCTCAATGTCGAAAGCCGCGGCTTCCAAGTTTCCGTCTATAATCGCACGACGTCGACGATGACTCAATTTATCGCTCAGAATCCGGGTAAAAAACTGGTTGGCTGTGAAACTCTTGAGGAATTTGTCGACTCACTTGCAAGCCCACGCAAAATTCAAATCATGGTCAAAGCCGGCGGCCCCGTTGACGCCGTCATCGAGTCCCTCATACCCCTTCTCGACAAGGATGATATCATTATCGATGGAGGCAACTCACTCTACACCGATACGGAGCGCCGTGACAAATGGTGTGCTGAGCATGGCCTGCGTTTCATAGGCGCGGGCGTCTCTGGTGGTGAGGAGGGCGCACTCAAAGGCCCCTCCATCATGCCGGGCGGCCCTCACAGCACCTGGGAGGTGATGAAACCCATTTTTGAGGCTATCTCGGCAAAAGTGGATGGAGAACCCTGTGTTGTTCATATTGGAGAGGGTGGAGCCGGACACTTTGTCAAAATGGTGCACAATGGTATCGAGTATGGTGATATGCAGCTCATTTGTGAAGCCTACCATATCTTCAAGGCAGCAGGATTTTCCAACCAGGAGCTCGCCGACATCTTTGCCGAATGGAATGCTGGCGATCTTGAGAGTTTCCTCATTGAAATCACAGCCAACATATTTCAGCAAACAGACCCTCAAACTGGCCAACATATCGTGGACCTCGTCGTTGACAAGGCAGGACAAAAGGGCACCGGGCGCTGGACCATGATGGAGGCTGTTGAACATGCCGTGCCGCTTTCCTGTATCGGGGCATCGGTCGAAGCCCGCATCCTCTCTGCCATGCGCGAGCAACGTCTCGCTGCTTCAAGCGTTCTCTCCGGACCTACCATTGCCGACTTTGACTTGGCCGGACTGAGCAAAGCACAGCTGGTGAGCAAGGTGCACGACGCGCTCTACGCCTCGAAAATCGTCTCTTACGCCCAAGGTCTTGATCTAATCAGCAAGGTAGGCAAGGAGAAGGGCTGGGACCTGAAACTAGGCGAAATCGCCAAGATCTGGCGCGGCGGCTGCATCATTCGTGCACGCTTCCTCAACCACATCACAGCAGCCTACAAGGCTGCCAACCCACCTGCCAACCTGATGCTCGCTCCCTTCTTCACCGATATCCTTGCCGGGAGCCAGCAAAACTGGCGTGAGGTGGTCTCGCTTGCCGCCCTCAACGGCATCCCCACCCCAAGCTTCAGTGCTTCTCTGGCTTATTATGACAGCTACCGCAGCGAACGCCTGCCCGCCAATCTACTTCAGGCCCAGCGAGACTTCTTTGGTGCTCACACCTACGAGCGACTCGACAAGCCAGAGGGTGAGTTTTTCCACACTGAAGACTGGCCAGCGCTCATCAGCTAAGGCTCGAGAGCCTTGAGAGGTGTTCAGAAGCCATTGAGCGCGTCAATCAAGTCACGCAACCTACCGAAGTGTCGATGCTGATGCCTGAACACGAGTCTGGGCAGGGCGTCAAGCTGGGGCTCGTCTTCCTCGGCTGGGAGTGGCCCGCTCTGTTCAAAGTTTCCACTCTTGAGCACATCACTGAATTCCTTTTGTAGTTTTTTAAGCTGAGCCTCGGTAGGTTTTTTCTGAAGACGAATAACGATCTTGTCACCAATATAGCGATAAGAGTGGAAGTTGGCATAAAAGCGCCTCACTTCCTCGACCGCCTCTTCAATATCATCGGTCACCTTGAAGAGCGAAAAATCGCTCTCCGAGATCATGCCCAACCTGCTCAAGTGCTCCTGAATGAATTGCTTCCAGAATTTCCAGTAAGTACCCCCCTTGGCATCAATAAGCACCAGCGGATAGATCCTCGTCTTACCGGTCTGGATAAGGGTCAGGGTTTCAAAAATTTCATCCATGGTGCCAAATCCACCCGGGAAGGCAACCACGGCATCAGACTCTTTGACGAATGAGAGCTTCCGGGTAAAGAAGAAGTTGAAATCCACCAGTTTCTCGTCCCCGGCGATAAAGGCATTCGCCGCTGACTCAAAGGGAAGATTGATATTGAGCCCAAAACTGTCTTCCCTGCCCGCACCCTCGTTACCAGCCGCCATGATACCGGGGCCCGCACCGGTTATGGTCATGAAACCGGCATCTCGAATCTTCGCTGCAAATTCCACAGCCGCCTTGTATTCCGCCTCCTCGGGGTCAGTTCTGGCAGAGCCAAAAATGGAAACTTTGCGACAATTCCGGTAAGGGTAAAACACCTCATTGGCCACGCGCATCTCACGAAGGGCCCGGTTCATGGTCTTAAAGTCCCCCTGGGTGACTGCCCCGCGCGCAATTCTGATCGCTGAAATGAGCATCTCCGCCAGCAGGCAATCATCCTCGCCTCCCGATATCTCACTGGCCAGGGCCATGAGTCTTTCGTCGAGTTGTTTCTCACCGGTGGAACCAATGAACGAACAGGATTGGGTATGAATCATCCCCCCGGTGAAATCTCTCTCCTGTGGGATCTTGGTCGGTTTGACGTGCGCACTCATAATATTTTTTAACTCTTAATCTAATCAGCAGATAGGACAGGAAGAATCACAGACCGAATCAAGGGGATCGTCCGCAAAGGCCTCATGAACACATTCATACTGTCAAAGCACCGAAAACCTCCTGCAAACGGTGCAGACGTTGCAGTGCCTGACCAGAGTCGATCAGTTCGCCGGCCAGCTGAACGCCCTCCTCCATGGTGTCAGCCAATCCGGCGCAAGCCAAACCGGCACCCGCATTGAGCATCACCATCTCACGCTTGGGGCCTGATATTTTTCCGCTGAGTATGCCCGTGAGAATAACGGCGTTCTCATCAGCATCTCCTCCCATGAGATCCTCAACATTACAAACAGACATGCCAAAATCCTCCGGATTCACCTCTTCATCAACTGGAGACTGGTAACGTCCTGATTTACAAATACGCGTTGGCCCGAGCAGGCTTACTTCATCCACCGGGCCTCCATCAGCCGTGCTGCCATGCACCACCCATGCGCTGTCACGACCCAAACGTTGAAGAATATCTGCAAACACTGAATCCATGTCGGGATCACATACGCCGACCAACTGACACTCTGGACGAGCTGGATTGAGGAGCGGCCCGACGAGGTTGAATATGGTTCGGGTCCCCTCTTCGGCCAGCATTTTCCTTACCCCAACCACTGCTTTGAATGCAGGATGGTAAAGCGGGGCGAATAAGAACCCGACTCCTGCAGCTTCCAAACAGTGACGGAACACCTCCGGGGCGACATCAATTTTGACCCCCAAGGCTTCCAGGACATCGGCGCCCCCGCTTTTGGAGGTAATGCCGCGATTGCCGTGCTTGACTACTACAGCACCACCTGCCGCGATCACAAACATACTGGTGGTGGAAACATTGAAGAGATTGAGTTTATCTCCACCTGTTCCACAAACATCAATCGTGGGCCCGTCAAAACTCATTTCGGAAATACCCGGATCCACAGCCCTCTCGAGAAAGGCTTCCACGAATCCCGCTATCTCGGATGCCGTCTCACCCTTGGCCGTCAACGCTCTCAAAAACGATGCTTTTTTATCATCACCAACGCTCTCGCTGAGCAGCATTTCGGTGGCTGCGTATATCTCTCGCATGCCAAGTTCCTTGCCCTCTTCAACGTGCCTGATCAATGCATCCATAACAACTAAACCCTATGTTCTGACTCGACCCAGAACAAGAAAAAACCGTTTTTCCAAAGCCCTGAGCATCAACGCCCACACAACGGTTATCAAAATAAAAACAACGCATGTCCAAAGAGAGCTCCACCAGTGGCTATCCTGTTTTGCAAAATCGACCATCGGGCGTCTCAGGTACCCGTTACACAAAAACAAATAAACCGAGAGCTGGCCCAGTAGCAGCAGAATACCGTGCCCATACCTGTTGGCCATCAGATAGCGCCCCAGGGTTCGCATCAGCGGGATAAGGAACAGCAATAACATGACTCTGGAGGGAATCCACAGGACGTAGTGAAAGTTCCCCGCTACGAAAAGTACAACGCTCAGCGCGATAAGCCACCCAGGCACGGTCACCTGATCACGTCGGGCAAACCAGATCCCCATGGCGCATATTCCGATGTGACCAAGGATAGTGTGATTGATGTTGAGATCAAATCGGGTGTAGAGAAAATGACCCAGTAACGATTGCAACACCCAGGCCACAGCAAGCAGTAGATAGAGAAACTTGTCGCCATATTTCTGCAGCCATTTCCATAATAGAGGAGCAATAAGGTAAAACTGAAGAATGACTCCGATAAACCACCAGGGACCGATCGGACGATACACATTCTCTGGAATGAAGTTCGACACTCCAATCATCTGGCGAAGTAAATTGAGTCCATGATCTTGCAAGACATCACCCCAGCCAATGCGCCATCCTTCGTAAATGAGATAGCCAAGGGCAGAGAGAATGATGGGCGGGTAGAACGCTTTCCATCTTTTGAGTTGGAATTTCCACCAACCATGGTCTCCGGCCCCATACTTGATGGTTAGCCCATAGCCGCTGAGGAAAAAAAAGACCTGGACCCCGTAGTGGCCGAAGTACGAGGCCAACAATCGCACTGCGTGGAGAGGATTCTGCCACAACCCATCCATCAGAAGACCCACCCTGTCTGCCTGAAAACCAAACTCATTCTCCCCCGGCGAACCGGGTAACCAGTGCATGAAATTGTGCACCATGATCATCCCTATTGCCAGGGCACGCAAACAAAGCCCCTCATCGAGCGTTATCCGGCGCCAAACATACCCGGAAGATGATCCTTTCTTAATCTCGAAATGCTTGATTGCCATGGGCTTTGTATATCGGTGGCGGCCATTACAACCACCCGTTTTTTACTCCGGTCACTGACCGCTGATGGCCAGCGAGGCAACCAAAGCCGAAATCTCCAATGAATCCCTGCGCAGATTCCCTGAGACATTTCATCTGCAGCCTAAAGAAACAAAATAGATCAACCATGGCAACTCAAGAGCAACATGGAGCATTTTGACTGATGCGCAGTATTCGCCACACCGCGATCAAATGTCACAGAGAGCAGGAGTATGCGCTTGAATATCGCTGTGCGTAGATTCTATATCAACTCATGTCCGCAGCAGCCCAACCTTCCTCCTGGTCGTCTTTTTTAACCGCCCACACCCGCTATCCCGAACTGGGTTTTTCCATCGACACCTCTCGCATGGACATTCCCTCTGACTATGCCGACTCGCTCGCTAAGGAAACCGCACGCGCCTACGCCGGCATCCAGGCGATCGAGGCAGGCGAAATCATGAATCCCGACGAGGGCCGCATGGTGGGTCACTACTGGTTGCGCAATGCCGAGCTTGCACCCAACGAGGAAATCAAAAAGCAAATCACTGAACCTCTCAACAACCTGAAAGCCTTTGCAGGCAATATTCTCGGCGGAGAAATCACCAACCCCAAGGATGAGCGGTTTGAGAGCTTGCTTGTCATCGGCATTGGCGGATCCGCACTTGGCCCTCAATTCATCTATGAAGCCCTTGGCGCACAAAGCCCGCTTAAAACCTTTTTTTTCGACAACACCGACCCTGCCGGAATGGACACGATTCTTCATGAAATCATCCGCCACACGGAGGGAGGGCTCTCAAAAACCCTCGCCCTGGTCATCTCAAAATCCGGCGGCACCCCGGAGACACGCAATGGCATGCTCGAGGCAAAATCCGCTTACGAGTCCAGCGGCTTGGAATTTGGGCCTCATGCCGTTGCCATTACCGGCGAGGGATCCAAGCTGTTCCAATATGCAGACGAACAGCAATTTTTGACGACCTTCCCCATGGAGGACTGGGTCGGAGGACGGACCTCAGTCATGTCAACAGTGGGCCTGGTTCCCGCAGCACTTCAGGGCATCGACATCGATGCACTTCTTGAGGGAGCCGCGGCAATGGACAAGCGCACCCGTGTCTGCTGCCATCGCGACAATGCAGCCATGCAGCTTGCCCTGGCATGGCACCATGCCGGTAACGGCAAGGGGCAAAAAGACATGGTAGTGCTTCCCTACAAGGACTCCTTGGTCCTTTTTTCCAAATACCTGCAGCAACTCGTCATGGAGTCCTTGGGTAAAAAACACGACCTCGATGGTCACGTTGTCCACCAAGGCATCGCTGTCTATGGCAACAAGGGGTCCACTGACCAACATGCCTA
Organism: uncultured Verrucomicrobiales bacterium; assembly: GCA_964463855.1. GTDB lineage: Bacteria > Verrucomicrobiota > Verrucomicrobiia > Verrucomicrobiales > Akkermansiaceae > Oceaniferula. Next base: position 12,150 of record CAYXEC010000011.1, read on the forward strand.
CGTGCAACAACTTCGCGATGGCATTGCCAACTTTTTTGCCACCTTCATCGAGGTGCGCAAAGGACGAGATGGTGAAAGCGTGGAAGTTGAACCTGGCACGACCTCCGCTGACTACCTGCAAGGCTTTCTGCGTGGCAGCCGGACAGCCCTCTACGAGAGCGGCAGAAAGTCCATCACCATATCCATCGACAAGGTCAACGCCCAGAGCATTGGAGCACTCATTGCCCTCTTTGAACGCGCCGTATCCATCTATGCTCTGCTGGTCAATATCAACGCCTACCACCAGCCCGGTGTTGAGGCCGGCAAAAAGGCAGCCGGCATCTTCCTCGAGCTACTGGGACAGGTCAAAAATGAACTCAGCGACCAATACCATCATGCTGAATCGATTGCCTCGGCCATTGGTGCTGAGACAGAGGACGTCTACCACTGTCTCTGCCACCTCGCCGCCAATGGCCAGGCGCGTGCCCAATGGGGCGATTCCCCTGCAAAAGACCACTTCTCAGCTTACTAAATCACCTGCAAAAGCAAGCATGCCATACCTTCGACGCGCAGCAGCACAGCCAGAAGTCACCCCTCTCAAATTTAAGCACAACTTCACACTTGAATCTTGTCTTCCTGCACCTCAGTCTGCGCCCGCTCAAACTGACCAACTGAGCCACTCAACGTTTCCATGAAAGCAATTTTAGCACTCGAAGACGGACGAACCTTTGAAGGCGAAGCCTTTGGCCACACAGGAACAACCACCGGGGAAGCCTGTTTTAACACGTCGATGACGGGATATCAGGAAATTATCACCGATCCATCCTACCGGGGCCAGATTGTGGCCATGACCTACCCATTGATCGGTAATTACGGAGTTAACCCGGAGGATGCAGAATCATCACAACCCCATGTCCGGGGGTTTGTCATCGGAGAGCTCTCTCCGGTCTCTTCCAACTGGCGTTCCCGCCAAAGCCTGCCTGATTACTTTGCAGAACACCAGATCATTGGCATTGAAGGTATTGATACCCGTGCTCTCACCAAACACCTCCGCTCAGCCGGGGCGATGCGTGCATGTATCTCCACCGAGCTTACCGCAGAGGGGGCAGTTGAAGCTGCTAGGCAGTCAGCCCCAATGGAGGGGTCTGATTTCGTAAAAGAGGTATCAACCCCCGACACCTATGTCTGGGAAGGTGAATCCCGGCAGTGGACCATCCCCAACCCATCCACCGGACAGGAGGGCACCTATATCGAATTACCAGAGACAAAGTACAACATCGTTGCATACGACTTTGGCATTAAATGGGATATTCTGCGTCACCTGCGTCAGGCTGGATTCCATGTTACGGTGGTCAATTCACGCACCCCTGCCGAGCAAGTGCTTGCCATGAATCCAGACGGGGTTTTCCTCTCCAATGGACCGGGTGATCCTGCTGCCCTCGATTACATCCATACCGAGGTCAAAAACCTCTTGGGTAAAACCCCCATTTTTGGCATCTGCCTGGGCCACCAAATACTCACTCATGCGTTTGGAGGCACCACTTACAAATTGAAATTCGGTCATCGAGGCGGCAATCAGCCTGTCAAGGACCTGCGCAATGGAAAAATATCCATTACCGCTCAAAACCATGGATTTGCAACGGATGCTGAGTCACTTCCAGAAAATGTCGAGGTCACTCACATCAACCTCAATGACGACACCGTGGAGGGTTTCAAACACAAGGATTTCCCCGCATTCTCTGTGCAATATCACCCTGAGGCAGCACCCGGACCAAATGATGCGACGTACTTCTTCTCGGAGTTTGCCGAGCTCATTGAGCAATCACGCTAAAAGCGCGTATCTGCAGGGTCTCCTCCAGGGCCACAAGCCAATTTATTACTATGAATACGATCATTTGCGGCCTCCAATGGGGCGACGAGGGAAAGGGTAAAATTGTCGATTATCTTACCGAGACGGCCGATGTCGTAGCTCGTGGTCAGGGAGGCAACAATGCAGGTCACACGGTCATTGCCAATAATACCAAATATGTTCTCCACCTCGTTCCCTCGGGCATCCTTTGGGAGGGGAAAACCTGCATCATCGGCAATGGAGTCGTCATGGATCCGGTAGGCCTTTGCAAGGAAATCACCAATCTCGAGGAGGCGGGCATCCCCGTGGATGCCAACAAGCTGCTCATCTCTGACCGTGCCCATGTCGTGCTCGCCTATCATCGCGAGCTCGATGCGGCTCGGGAGGCCGCCCTTGGTAAAAACAAAATCGGCACCACCAAGCGAGGCATCGGGCCAACCTACGCTGACAAGGCTAACAGGGTCGGCCTTCGACTTGCCGACATTCTCGACGAAGCGACTGCACGTCATCTCATCGCCATCAGGCTTGAGGAAGCTAACGCCACCCTCAAGAAACATGACCTGCCCACCTTCACTGTGGACCAGATATGGGAAGATGTGGCTCCTGCCATTGAGCGACTACGCGCCCACATCACCAATGTCATCCCCGCTCTGCATAATGCATGGAAAGAGGGTAAGACCATCCTCTTTGAGGGTGCCCAGGGCTCATTTCTCGATGTCGACTTTGGCACCTACCCCTTTGTCACCTCATCCAACACCACCTCCGGAGGTGCCTGCACTGGGTCCGGCCTGCCTCCGACTGCCATCCAGCGGGTGGTAGGCGTGTGCAAGGCCTACACAACACGTGTTGGCTCTGGCCCGTTCATCACGGAAAATGACGAAATTTCGGACTACTTTCATGCCCGTGGCATGGAATTTGGTGCTACCACGGGTCGCCCACGTCGCTGTGGCTGGCTCGACATGGTCCTGATCCGCTATGCATGCATGGTCAACGGCGTGACAGATCTTGCTGTAACCATTCTCGACGGTCTGGACGAGCGTGACGTCATCAAGGTTTGCGTCGCTTACGAAATCGACGGTCAGCGCCACGAATTTCCACCGGCAAACCGGTCAGCCTGGGACCGGGCACAGCCCGTCTACGAGGAATTTCCGGGTTGGCAATGTGACACCACAGCTGCCCGATCCTGGGACGATCTTCCGGAGAATGCCCGCAGCTACCTCAGCCGCCTGGGTGAACTCGCCGGTGCCCCTGTCAGCTACATTGGCAACGGCCCTGAAAGGGAGCAAACCATTGTGGTTTAAACCTTCCTCACGGGGCAAGACGCTCGATGCGCCATCCGCTTGGCTCTGCCAGATCACGGCTATAGAGAAAGCGGTCATGTACCCTGCCCTTGCCGCCTTGCCAGAACTCAATGCGCTCGGGCAGCACACGGTAGCCACCCCAGAAGCTCGGCAACGGCACCTCACCACCCATGAACCTGGCTTTCAGCTCAGCCATTTTATTGAGCAGCATGGCACGTGAGTCGATCACACTGGATTGTTCAGAAACCCAGGCACCTATCTGACTCTCGCGCGGGCGCGAGGCAAAGTATTTGAGAGATTCAGCAGCACTGACCTTCTCCACCCTTCCCTCGATGCGAACCTGGCGCTCCAGAGCCAGCCACGGAAATAGCAAGCCGGCATGTGGTGTGGCCTCCATCTCCTTGGCCTTGGCACTACCGTAGTTTGTATAGAAAACAAAACCGTTCTCATCAAAAAACTTCATCAGAACTGTTCTCGATGCCGGACAACCAGTGAGCCCCACCGTCGAGAGCACCATGGCATTAGGCTCGTGAATCTCCACCTCCCGGGCTTCTGCAAACCACTGATCAAACTGCAAAAAGGGATCTTGCGCCATATCAGCACGGCGCAACTCGCGGCTACCATACTCCTCGCGCATGGCGGCAATTTCCTCACGACTTTTTGACATACCCCTTCCTTAAACCCTAATCGGCAAATACCAAATCCCAAATTGCTGCATCCATGTTTATTGCTACCATGGCCAATTACCGCAGGGCCCTACCTGCCGCCGAGGTTCTGGATCGTCTGGAAAATCGCGGTAATCATCAAATAAGCCATCGTGCCGATGAGTAAGGCCATCACCACGAGAACCACCGGCATGATGAGCTCCATGATACGGGCCAAACTCTTGTTGAGTTCGGTATCATAGCGTTCGGCGGCACGCCGTAGAGACTTGTCAATTTTACCGGTCTTCTCACCCACCGACACCATATCGATCAACAGCGGAGGGAAAATACCAGAGTTGATCAGGGCACGGGAAAACGATCTTCCATCCCCCACCATCTCAATGACCTCATTCATATGTTGACGAATATGAAGGTTTTGAGTCGCGTCCCGGGCAAGTTCAAGCGAGCGCAGCAACGGCAAACCGTTACCAACCAGATTAGCCAGGGTCTCAAGAAACTGCACATAAAACCGGGATTCAATGACGCGACCCACCAAGGGTATTTTCAACTTGGCCCGGTCCCATGTGAGCTTATTGGCTTCAGCATCCTTCCATGCTTTAAAGAGCAGCGCACTACCTACCAGCACCAAAAGCATCACTAACCACCAAGCTTGGAAAAAGTCACTGGCACTGATGAGGATCCTGGCCCCAAGGGGGATTTTTCCACCCGGGGTACTTGCAATGAGATCTGTGAGCTGCGGAATGAGCTTGGTAACAAAAATAATACCAACACCAATACCTGCCAAAATCAAAAAAGCAGGGTAAATAAGAGCCAGTGTGACCTTGCTTTGCAGTTGCTGTAGCGTCTTCAGGTAATGCGCCTGACGCTGCAAAATGGTATCCAATGCACCGCTTGCCTCGCCCGCTGCAGCCAGACTACAATACAGTGGACCAAAGCTTGAGCTGGTTTTTTTCAGGGCAGCGGAAAAGCTGCCCCCATCACGTACAAATTTCCTCACCTCACTGGAGACAGCTTTCAAAGCTCCCAATTCCTCGCGGCTTTCCATCGATTTCAATGCAGGCTCAAGCTGAAGACCTGCACCCAGCATTTCACTAAGTTCCTCGGTAAAAAGCACAACCTCGGCACGCTTAAGTTTTAACAAGCCCTGATCATCACGCCTGCCAGTGACAGTAACGGGCCTGGCTTTCGCTCCTACTTGGGACGGCTGCTCTTCGCGCGAACTTTCTACAGCCCCGCCTGCCTTGATCTGGGAAAGTTTGACAGGTTGCAAACCCCTCCGGTCCAACACTTTCAATGCCTCCAAACGATCCGCTGCAGCAATCTCACCGGTGTTCAGATCACCGTTTTTACCAAGTGCCTTGTAGGTGAATAGAGCCATTTGAAATCTGCGCTGTAATGGTGCCCATGAACTTATCAGCAAAGTTCCGCACTGGTGACAGAAATAACCTCTTCGAGGGTCGTCTCACCCGAGAAACACTTGCACCAACCATATTCACGCATTGGCACATAGCCATCACTGTAGGCCTGCTCGAGCAACCTGCGCATGTCCTCTCCCTTGACGATTAAATCCTGCATCTCTTCAGTGATCAGTACTACTTCGTAAATAGCAAGTCGGCCACTGAATCCGGTGCCTCGACAACGATCACATCCCACCGCATCATAGCACTGGCCCTGTATATGATCCGGGATTTCCATATCCAGGCGCTGCTGTGCAGTGATGCCACGAGGCACTTTGCAGTGTGGACACAACCTGCGCACGAGTCGCTGAGCCAGGAATGCGCGAACTGATGCTGACAAGAGGAACGACTCAACCCCCATGTCAATGAGGCGGCTAATCCCCCCCATGGCGTCATTTGTGTGCAAAGTGCTAAACACCAGATGGCCTGTGAGCGAAGCCCGGATGGCAATTTCCGCAGTCTCAAGGTCACGAATTTCCCCCACCATCACAATGTTGGGATCGGCACGCAGGATAGAGCGCAAACCACTTGCAAATGTCAGCCCGATCTCGGATTTCACCGCAATCTGCATAACGCCAGGCAGTTTGTTTTCCACTGGGTCCTCAATGGTGACAATGCGCGTGTCCGGAGTATTCACCTCACTGAGGAAAGAATACAGACTGGTGGATTTACCCGATCCGGTTGGCCCCGTGATAAGGACAATGCCATTGGAGAGCTTGAGTAACTGGTTGATCTTACTGGCTACAAATGGCTCGAGCTCGAGTTTGCTGATCGTGAATTTCTCCTGGTTAAGCAAACGCAGACTGACACTCTCACCTTCAACCGTCGGCACTGTCGCTACACGCACGTCAATGGTTTGCCCCTCAAACTGCAGATTAATCCGGCCATCCTGTGGCAGCCTGCGCTCGGCGATATCGAGATGCGCCATGATTTTCAAACGGGCAATAACAGAGCTTTGCAGGGCCTTGATATTGTCCGGAACGGTCACGTCCACCAACAATCCGTCAATCCGGTAACGAATGCGTAAATTATCGTGAAGTGGCTCGACGTGAATATCTGTGGCGCGTTGCTGGAGCGCCTCCCTTATGATCTGGTTGACGAATTTGACAACGCTTGCCTCTTCATCTGCATCTGCATCGATCACACTGGCTTCGTCTTCCGAATCCAGGTTGTCATAATCCAGATCCCGCCCCTCGAGAATCTGCTCGAAGGTGTCCGCTCCTACGCCATAGAGCTTACGCAGTGCCTCATGAATACGCCTGCGGGAGGCCATTTTCCATACAATGGGGAGGCTGATTTGCTGGGTGGCAGCTTGTTTGGCAAGCAGGTTGAGGGGGTCATAGGTCAGCAAGACCAGTTTTTGTTGATCCTCTTCCCCCTCAAGCTGCATGGGAAGCAACCTGTGCGCAAGAGCCACACGAGGCCCGCAAACCGCCCTGAGTGCTGTAATCCCCTCAAAATCAGGAATACTTGGAACCCACTCCATGCCAGATTGTTGAGCCAAAGCGCTCAGATAGGACTCCTCATCGACTACACCAGAATCAAGAATATCATCAATGGGAGACCGCTGCTGCTCAGCCGCTGTCTGAACAACATGGGCAAAAGCCTCCAGATCTTGGCAACCACTGTGGCGTGCAGGAGCAATAAGTAGATCAGTCATTCAATAATCAGCAATAGCTTATACGATAGGTGTTACTATTCATTTAAATGACGGAAAGGCAATACTCTGTCTCTAAAATCGCCACTGAAACCGGGCAAATGCATGATTCATGCTTCAATTTCCTCTCCACCTACATGAAAACCGATCTTTCTACGTGGTGACTCGTCCTCAATTTTACGGGTATAACAGACCACCTGAAAACTGGACTGATGACTGATAAACATACACCGTGCCCCATCCAGGCTGCCCTCAACCACCACACTTGAGTGCCCATCTTCCCCCAGAGTGTGGACTTCCACAGCATCGCCATTGGACATCAAGGCAAAGATGGCCGGCTCCTCGTCATCTGGCAAACCCTCACGCCACTTGGTGATGCGTATTGCCAGGCGGCGGATGAATTCTCCCGATGACTCGAACCTGTGCTTTTGTTCGTTAGGCATCTGGGAGAGCACCTCATTGAGGTTGGGCATGCCGGCCGCTCCGGGAAGAGTCAAATAAGGGCGGCGAATAAAATGATCCTCAGACATAGCCTCACACTAGAGGATTTCCGGGGAATTGACACGCATGTTTTTGCCCCCCCAATGAATGGCCGCATTGAATTAATCTGGAGCCAACTCTCAGGGCTCGCATTTTTCCACCACGGCGTATGCATTGTGATTGTGGATAGACTCATGGTTCTCTGCCTCCACTCGATACCATATGATATTGTCCTGAGCATTGGATCTCGCCGCGACATTTCGCACAAGGTCCTCTACAAAAACAGGATTATCGTAGGCACGCTCGGTAACCGCCTTTTCATCAGGCCGCTTCAGGAGACTGTAGAGTTCACAACTTGAGGATGCCTCCACCAAATCAATGAGGTCTTCGATCCAAATCGGCTCCTTGAAACGCACCGAGTAGGTTACCGTACCGCGCTGATTGTGCGCACCCCTTGCACTGATCGCCTTGGAACAGGGACAAAGGGTGGATACCGGAACGATAACTGTGAGCACAAAGTCGTGATTGCCCTCCACGTCTGACTCGGCCTCAAACACCACCTCGTAGTCCATGACTCCCGAGATTTTGGTCACCGGCGCCGGCTTGCTTCGAAAAAACGGAAAACGAAATTCCACATGCGCCTTGCGAGCCTCCAATCTGCCGAGTAATTCCTCGGGAATAGCCGTCATTTCGCGCACATCAAGGCAATTACCGTGTGAGTTGAGAACCTCCACAAAACGGCTCATGTGTGTGCCCTTGAAATGATCAGGCAAATCCACTGCCAGGGCTGTGGTAGCCACGGTGCGCTGAGTGCTGCCATCTTTGTTACGCACCTCGAGTGGAAACTTCAAGGCTTTGACCCCCACGCGATCAATGGCGATTTTACGATCATCAAGCTCACTTTGAGTATCCGTGAGTTCCTTCATGGTAACAAAGACGTGGTGGTGACGAGGGATCAGTAAAGAAAAAAGCCTGGCCGGTTGAATCGGACAGGCTTGGAAAGTGTATCGTTCACCAGCTCCAGATCAGCTCGGTTTTATCCAAGCAGGTTGCACGCTCTGGCGCGCTTGATTTCACGGGTGATCTTGCGATGCAATTTGGCGGAAACGCCAGTAACGCGACGGGGCAGGATTTTACCTGTCTCCGTGGTGAACTTATTCAACAGATCCGCATTTTTGTAATTAATGTCAGTAGCTGGAATATCATGACGGCGATGCGGCATGGGGCGGTTGGCCTTCCAGTAAGCAATACGGCGCTCTTTGTTCTTAGGAGTGGATATGGATGACATGATGTATGAGTATGTTGGGTCCAACAAGCGGCTTGCACGCCTTAGCGCAGTTCGCGATGGAGCGTACGGCGACGCAGGAAGGGATTGAATTTGATCTTCTCCAAACGTCCTGGTGTACGGAGGCTTTTCTTGTTGCGCGTCGAAGTGTAACGGGAAGTGGGCTTGCCCTCCCCCTTGGCTTCAGTGCATTCGAGTATGATGATGTCGCGTGGCATGAAATGTGGATGTTACATTGAAAATTTACCGCCGGATTAGCACAGTGTTTGGTAAAAACGGCACTGAAAGCGGGAGGCGCAAACTACCGATTTACGCTGATTGGTCAAGCAGAGAATCTAAAGAATACGCCATTTTTCTCAATTTTAGCGCATATTACCATTGGCAAAGCCAAATTCCGACGTTGATGAATGGCGCTTGGTTCCATGCTCTCGCTCCCAAATTCCCTGACAACCAACAGTGTAGCGGGCAAAAGGAATGGCCTCAAGGCGTTCGTTGGGAATGCGCTCACCCGACATCTCACAAATGCCATAAACGCCTGTTTCGGCCCGGGTAATGGCCTGCTCAATCTCGTGAAGTGCGTCCTGCTCCTTGGCGAGCAGATTGAGTGCAAAATCACGATCGTAGGAATCACTGCCTGCATCTCCGGTGTGCATACCCCCTCCCCCGGTTTCCATACTATCGGTGTTCTTGAGAGTATCGTGGGTCACGCCATACATTGCGTCCAGAACACCATCCCGAAGATCCAGAAGACGCTGATACTGTTTTTTGGCAAAACCGCGAAGAACTACTGGCTTGCTGGGCACCTTGCTGCGCACTGGCTTCTTGGCGATCTTCTTGACCGCTGCTTTCTTGGCCACTTTCTTGGGGGACTTCTTGACCGCTGCTTTCTTGGCCAACTTCTTTTTAGCTGCCTTCTTGACCGCTGGTTTTTTGGCTGCTTTCTTGGCTGCTTTCTTGGCTACCTTCTTTTTTGCCGCTTTCTTGCCTGTCTTTTTGACAGGCTTCGCAGGAGCTTTCCGGGTGGTCTTTTTTGCCACTTTTTTGCTTGTCCGCTTGGTGGTTTTCTTTGCTGTTTTCTTTTTAGCTGCCATGGAGAATGAGTGGGTTGTAGAAGATGAAACTGATTGATGATAAGCATTTTTGCATGCACATCGATTCCTCAAATTGAGCCCTCAGGGCTGAGGGCGGCAATGGCTATTCACTTTTGCACCTCACTGCAAGCATAATTTCCAAGATTTAGGCCAACTATGCCGAATTGGCAGCGCCCCAGCCATATCGAAAGGGCAATACCGCTGGCGTGCATTGCCGGGAGCTCCCGATCGGAGAAATGCGATCAGCATAGCCACGATTGGATCTCAAAGCCCGTGACGAGTCTCATGTTTTTTCTTTTCCAATAGAATCCAGGCCTGATCAGCTGCTGAGAGCTTGTTGAAAGACGTTTTGCCACGTTGTCCATCAGGATCCACCAAGGTCACAGTGTCCGCCCTGTAACGATACAGTTTGGCAAAGGTTTTTCTGCCATCCCTATTTGTCCATATTCGGTAGCCGCGTTTTTCATACTTTTCACGCCACTGGGCATAACCTTTCTCGATGGTGATCACAGCCTGTTTCATCCTAGCCCAATAATAGTCACCATCCCCCTTCTTATAGCCCCGATAACTGACATGCACCTCCCCTCCCGGCTTTAACAAGGTCACTGTCGGGCAGCCATTCACTCCATAGCGTTTGATGAGTTTATCGATGTATTTCATCTTTCGGACTCCCAGATCCGTTGACCTCTCATGCGCTGGAATCCGTTTGTCCACACGAAGGCGAACAACATGCTCCGATGCCCATTGTTCGAAATCTTTGGTTGAAAAAATCTCCTCGCTTAATTGGCGGCACGTGGGGCTGTAGAGAGAATCTGTGAACCAGATCAACAGTGGTTTGCCTGCCTGTCGGGATTGTTGTGTGGCCTGGACATAGCTTTGATGCCATGATTTGTTATCCGGGCTTTTCCACAACTCCTCAAAACCCCCGTCAATTGCTTCATCGGGGTCCTCTGGAGCCCATACAATATCTTCTTCAGGAGTGATGCCTGCCACTCTCACCCCCCCCACCTCGCCACCCGTGGGCGTGCCCACGGTCGCGGAAGCTGTTTGATCCATGCCAGCTATACGACCTCCTGCCCGCCGATACTCCTGCAAGCCATAGGGGTCTGGTGCTGAGTCTCGGTGTGCCTCTTTGGATAGCGAGCATGAGAACAAATTGAACCCACTGACAAAGATCGCGATCAAAATGGCCAAACGGTAATAAATCACGGCATTGATGCTGTCCAATGGCAAAGCCAATGGCAATAGGCAAGTTGGGAAAGCCTGCAGAAGTGGACGACGGATATACCATGGAGCATGAACACAAGTTCACATCCAAAATGGACCGCATTTTTTCTGAGATCTTGACAGATACATGCGTCACGGGCGATTCTGCATGTGGTTTCATGGATGTATCGCCCAACTCACCTATCCAGCTGGAGGGTCAATTATTAATTGCCGACCCGTCTCTTCATGACGGCTTTTTTAATCGAAGTGTCATTCTTCTCACCGACCACAATCATGATGATGGTGCACACGGATTCATACTCAATCGCCCCACAGGCCAAACTGTGGGTGAATTACTGAGTTCCGATAAGTTTGCCGAGCTCGCCAACATACCCATTCATCTGGGAGGCCCGGTGGGGCAGGAGCATTTGACTTTTGCAGCCTTCTGGACAGGCCTGAACAAAAAACTTAAATTTGCAACCCGTATAAGTGCGACTGAAGCGATCAAAAGATCACAGCAGCCAGGTGCCTTGATTCGCGCATTTGCCGGTTACGCGGGCTGGGTGTCTGGCCAACTCGAGGATGAGCTCAAAAATCAATCCTGGATACCCACACTGCCCAGCGCTGGTTTACTCGCCAGCCATCACGCAGATGACCTGTGGTCCGATCTGCTGAGAAACATTTCCCCTTACCATGAAATTCTGGCTGAGGCACCCCGGGACATTTATCTCAACTGATGATCAGGACCCTGCTAGTATTTGCGCCACAGCGACGGCATGAAGAGCACAAGCACAGCATAGAGTTCGAGACGACCCAGTATCATCAGCAGAGAGAGAAACACCTTGGTCGCAGGTAACAAATGGGAGTAATTACCCGAGGGGCCCACCTCGCCAAATCCAGGCCCAGTATTAGTGAAGGTTGCCAAGACGCATCCGAACACTGTCGTCAGATCAATACCGTTGGCTGACTCGAACAGAGCAACTAAAAAGCAAGAAACAAGAATGATGAAGGCATACAGTGCTATGAAACCAACAGTCTGGGCTCTCTCGGCATCACTCATGGCATTGCCATTGACATGCATGCGGAACATCTGATTGGGCCGAAAAGCCTTCACAATTTCCAAACGCGCCGTTTTGAGAAATACAATCAGGCGGCTGACTTTCATCCCCCCGGCAGTAGAACCTGAGCAACCGCCAACGGTCATCATCACAGCGATTAGAATCATTGAGAAAACTGGCCACTCAGTGTAGTCCACTGTGGCATAACCAGTCGTAGAGGCCAATGAGACAAGGGTAAAGAGGCAGTGCCTAGCACCGCTGAGCAGATCATCATGATGCGCGTTGCCCATCACCAAAACAAGAACGAGAACTGCTACCATACAAAGACATACAAACAGCTTGCCCTCCTCCTCATCCTGTAGGCGCTTCCACCGCTTCCGCAGTATCACTGCCCAGAGTACGAAACTGATACTACAGAGGACCATGAAAAAGCATAACCACAACTCAATAAGCCAGCCATTACCCCAACTCATGTAATGTCCAATACTGTCGTTGTGAGGGCTGAATCCTGCAGTGGAGACAACCGTGAAAGTATGGGCTATGGCGTTGTAGGTCGAGAGTCCCATCGCCTTAAGACCAATGGCACAGACAATCGTGATACAAATATAGATTTTCCACAAAAGCATGGCAGTATCACGAATCCGCGCCGTACTCGCCTCTCCCGTCTGGAAAGATGACTCATTGCGAAACAGGGATTTTGAACCCAGCCCCAGATAAGACAGAAGTGCCACAAACAAAACCAGTATCCCCATACCCCCAAGCCACTGGGTTGCGGCACGCCACATCAAAATCCCTCTCGGCCAGGACTCGATATCCCCCCCGGCAATTGGATCGGACGCCATCACCGTGGAGCCAGTCGTGGTAAATCCCGATACCGACTCAAAAAACGCATCGGACAAAGACAACTTGGGTTCACCCAGCAAGTAGGGCAAGCTGCCGACCATGCCGCAGAAAAGCCATCCCAGCCCAACGACTACAATACCCTCCCTGCGCGGAACCCTCACTATTTTGCCAATACCGCACAGCATCATAACCGCACCCAATACAGCCACAATGAGCGCGGAGAGAAACAAGGCCTTGGCGGCAGCCTCGTGACCATTGGTTACATCCAGCTTGGCAAACAGTCCGCACGCGGCCATTGCAATACTGACCAGGAGCAGCAGAGCGCCGAGGAATTTTGCGAGGATGCGGAAATTCATGATACGAAAAAAATGCAACCAACAGGTATTTGTCGGCAGCTACCTCACCAACTTGAGAAATTTGCGGCGAACTTTGGGTGCGACCATTGCATAAATCATGTCACCAGGCTCCAGAACATCCTCAGGACCGGGGACACTGGCATGGAGCCCTCTCATCAAAGCCACCAGAACACATCCCTCAGGCCACTCGACTTCTGAAATCATGTGCTCTGCCGCAATGGATGCCTTGGCCACCTGAGTCTCGATGACTTCACCTGCTCCCATTTTCTTGATCGTGTGAAAACGGTCTGAAGTGATAAAACGCTCAAGTTCCCGGCGGGTTGCCTCTCGTGGGCTCACAGCGGCAAGAACACCAAAATGACGACCACTGGCGCTAATGGCATCCGCGTAGTCGGCACGGTGAATGAGGGTAAGGCAATTTTTGGTTCCCAGATTGTTTGCCTGCAGGCAAGTCATCACGTTGTCCTCATCACTTCCGCTCGTGGCGATAAAGAAATCCGCATCTCCAACCTGTTCTTCCTCGAGCTCGGAGAGCACAGTGCCATCCGTGTTAATAACCGTAGTATTGGATAAAAGACCAGTAAGCTCCTGGGCGCGCTTGGGGTCTTTTTCGATGATGCGCACTTTGCATTGAAAACCTTCGAGCATCTGGGCAAGTGAAAAGCCGTATTCACCACCACTGAAAATAACCACCCGTATCTCCTCCTCCTTCGCATTTCCCTTTTGGAGACGGTTCGACAATTTTGCGAGCTTGTTCGGGTCTCCGAAAATCGTCACCACGTCACCCGCGGCAAGCGCGTCCTCCGCTGAGGGGACGAAGTGCTCTCCTCCCCTCGTAATGGCCGCGACCCGGGTGCGTTCCGGGGCTTTGAGCTCGCTGAGACGCTTGCCAATGACATCACTTTGGTCGCTGACCCGGACTTGCTGAAGCTCGATTCTTCCGCGGGCAATTTCCTCCACAATCAATGAATCAGGATTGCGCACAAATTTGGAGAGCTCAATGGCACTGAGGCGTTCCGAGCTGAATATGTGGTCCACACCAAAATGCCCCCGGTAATCAAACAACCATTCCTCCCTTTGCTGGGCCGGGCTCACACGGGCGATCACCTTCTCCGCGTTAAGCTTTTTTGCCATGGAGGCGGCCATGACGTTAACTGTACTGTCACTGGTCACAGCCAGAAAAAGTTCGCACTCGCCCACCCCGGCTTCGAGTAGCACATTGGCGCTGGCTCCGCTGCCGCTGATAACCCGCCCGTCAAAGTGAGGTTCTAGCTCAGTGACAACCTGGGCATCGCGCTCAATGACTACAATGCTGTGGGCTTCACGTGATAGGGAGATGGCCAGATGGCGCCCGATTTCCCCAGCTCCTACGATAATAATATTCATAGCTGCGACCACCTGCCGCGCGGTGTTATTGCCATTTTGGAGGGCAAAAAGCAAGGATAGAAGCTCCACGCGGCACATAGCCAATAAATGCCCTGCTTCCATGAAAACAGCTTGCCCGCAACAACAATGGAGCCATAATCCCGCCCACTAACGCATCTTCAAATTCACTTCATCATGGAAAACGTCATCATTATTGGCACTGGCCCTGCCGGCTACACAGCCGCGATCTATGCCTCACGAGCAGATCTCAACCCTCTTATTCTCACAGGCACACAACCCGGAGGGCAATTGACGACAACGACGGATGTTGAGAACTTTCCAGGTTTCCCCGAGGGCATCACAGGTCCCGAGCTTATGGTAAACATGCAGCAACAAGCTGAGCGCTTTGGCACCCGGGTTGAGTTTGGCCTCGTCGAATCTGTCAGTAAAAACGACGATGGCACCTTTACCCTGAAAGTGGGAGGCAAGGAACTCCAGACCAGGGCTGTCATTATTTGCTCCGGGGCGTCTGCCCGTTATTTGGGCCTTCCCGGTGAGGAAGAGCTTACCAGAGGGGGGCACGGACTTACCGCGTGTGCAACTTGCGATGGCGCCTTTTACAGGGATGTGCCCGTGTGCGTCATTGGCGGTGGTGACTCGGCCTGTGAGGAAGCCACCTTTTTGACCAAATTTGCCAGCAAGGTATACCTCATCCATCGCCGTGATGAGTTGAGGGCCTCAAAAATCATGGCTCAACGAGCCCTCAACCACGAAAAAATAGAACCGGTTTGGAACTCTACCATCAAAGAATACCTCACCGATGAAAAGGGAGACATTCGGGCTGTGTTACTGGAAAACACCCAGGATGGCTCGACATCAGAGCTCGAGGTTCAGGGTGTATTCATGGCCATTGGGCACACCCCCAACAGTGGTTTCCTCAACGGACTTGTCGAGACAGACGATCAAGGTTACATCCTGCAAAAACATGGTACTCGCACCAGCGTGGAAGGCATCTATGCCGCAGGAGACATCTCTGACACCGAGTATCGCCAGGCCATCACAGCGGCTGGCCAGGGATGTGCTGCGGCTATCGAAGTTGAGCGCTGGCTCTCTGAACAGGAGTAAGCGGCGCCCACACCGGCGACATGCTCTCAAAGCACACTGCCAGGCTTGCTCGTATGCGACCGAGTCAATCTGAGCCACCAAAACACCCCGCTATGCTTTACTATCTCCCAACGATGAGTTTGCGGATATTGTCTGCGATTTTAATATCCGCACTCATCAGCGATGCTGACCCCGATCAGGCTTTGCAGCCTATGGTCAAGCAGACAGCCCCCAACATCTATGAAATAGGCATCGTCTCATTCAACAAGGAGACCCGTGAGATCGTCATTCCCGCACGCACGAATATCACCGAACCTGAAACCATCATTGAGTATCTGCTTGTTCACTCCAATGGTGAGAAAATCCACGAGTCCCTGTTCACCACCGATGCCGACCCTCTCCATATCAACATCGCCATCAAGCTTCTCAATTACAAGGAATCCCCTGAGTTGTTCAAGGTGCGCAAGCCCGATGGATCCATTGGAGACGATTATCCCGTGATTGCCGAGGAGATCAGAAAAGCATCGCGTCTCAGTATTCACGTCTCATGGTTAGACGGCAAAAAAGAAAAAGCAGCCCCTGTGGCTAAATGGATCTACAACGGGGCCACTCAAAAAAGCATGAGCCCCACAGCATGGGTTTACAACGGATCCTACATCTATGACAAAAAGTTCAGCGCAAAGTTAACCGGCAGCATCGTGGCCATCTTCTCTGACATCGGCGCCATAGCCAATTACTCCGGAGACGACCGCAACGATGATACGCTATGGTCTCCCTCCAAAGACACCCCGCCTTCTGGCACAGCAGTGAAAGTCATTTTGAAACCTTGGATTGCTGTGCCATAGTAAGTCACAAGCACATGTATTTTTTATGATGAAAAACCTTTTGCCATTCCTCTTGCTGCCATTTGTTATCACGAGCTCGTCCTTCGCGCGTGACAAGCAGGAACCCTACCTCTCCATCAAACTTGAGATTGCGCGTGCCATTGAGAAAGGAAACGCTTACCTGAAGGCCCAGCAGAACGAGCAGGGATATTGGCAAGAGAGTCAATATCCTGCCTTTACGGCCTTGGCTCTCACTGCCGCCATGCGTTCACCAACCTACGAGCCCTCAGACCACGTCAGCAAGGGATACGCATGGCTCACCCGGCAGCAGAAGGACGACGGCGGCATCTATGGCAAGGGCCTTGGAACCTACAACACAGCTACCTCCATTGTTGCCCTGGTTGCAGCGGATGACCCCTCCTATCACCCTGCGATTCTCAAAGCCCGCAAGTTTCTCATCAACCAGCAGACAGACTGGGACACCAAGGGGGTAACCGACAACAAATACGATGGAGGCATTGGCTACGGAGGATCCTATCAGCATTCCGACCTTTCCAACACCTACCTGTCCATAGAGGCCCTCAAACTTTCTCGCCACATCGCCATGGACGACGCCTCCGGCAAGCAGCCCCGGCTCAACTGGGATGCGGCCATCCAGTTCATTTCACGCACCCAGAACCTGCAAGAGACCAACGACTTGCCGAACACCGGCAATGATGGTTCCTTCAACTATTTCCCCGGTAATTCCAAGGCCGGCATGCGCACCAATCCTGATGGCTCCCAAGTTCTGCGAGGCTATGGATCCATGTCCTATGCCGCCCTGCTCTCGATGATCTATGCCGAGCTTGATGAGAATGATATCCGGGTCACCGCCGTAAAGGAATGGCTCGCCAAAAATTTCACTGTTAAAGAAAACCCGGGACTGGCCACTGAAGAAGATCCAAGCCTTGGACAGCAAGGACTTTTCTACTACTATCACACGATGGCAAAGGGCCTCGCTGCTGCCAACATCGACCAACTTGTCACCGATGATGGCAAACAGATCGACTGGCGCAACGAGCTCTCTAATGCGCTACTCTCTACCCAGGCCCCCGATGGTTCGTGGATTAACCCGAACTCGCGCTGGTGGGAAAACGATCCTATTCTTGTCACTGCATACGCCGTGCTGACTCTGGAGCAAATCTATCACTCCATACCAGAGTAGTGCCCGGTGAAAAAATCTGGACGCATCTCATAGATCGGCTAGGGTAGGGGTTCGTTAAATCCAGCCACGTATCCCCATGACCATCGAGACATTGACCGCTTTTTTCAAGTGGTGCACCATTCTTAACGCTGCAATCCTGATCTACAGCTCGTTATTTCTCTGTTTTGTTCCCGGTTTCGTTCACCGGATCCAAAGTAAATGGTATCCAATTTCGCGAGAGAGCTTTGATATCATCGCCTACTCTTATCTTGGAGTCCATAAGTTGCTGTTTTTCGTATTTAGCCTCATACCTTACCTTGCTTTGATCATCATCCATTAAAATCTGATCTTATCCCCATGTTCAAGTGCCCCCCCACACCCAGTCATCCCCGAGCTTTCCCCTCTGGCAGGATAGGACCTAACCTCTTGACGGCAAGTCAAGTAAATGCTTAACTGCTTGATGTGCCACAAGGGCAACGGACATGAAAAAATGGGGCGTTGTGTCAGCCGGAGTTACTCTCCGCAGCTCAGGGAGCCAATCATAGAAATACATCGTGACAGCTAACATGATTTCCGAGGAACTTCCAGAACATCAAATCTTCCATATCCTCAAGCAGGGTGGACAGGAGCCCATAGGTCCATACAGCCAAATCCAAATCGTCCAACTGCTCAATGCAGGCCAGATCCAGGCGACAGACTTCGTCTATTACCCGGAGCTCTCGGGCTGGGAGCAGCTCTCAAAAGTCTTTGAATTACACCAACAGCTTACCAATTTTGGTGATGAAGGGCAGGAGCCGCAAATCGTCAACCAGAGCTACAACCTCGTCGATTCCCTGTCTGAACCCGAGGAACGTATCTACTACATTGCCGTGCAGCACATCCCGTTGCGAAGAGTCACTGCCGCGGTTCAACTAACTGCACCCAAATCGATCGTTTTGACCGATGGTCGAATCTGTGTTCTCTCTCCAAAGCTCATGGGCAATGTCGATGTCTACCATTATTATTATGAGCAAATCGAGAGCGTGATGAAAAAAGTCCCGCGCGATGAGCAAGACGGCACATTCATCATCGTACTCCGTTCCGGTGATTGGGTGGAAACCGGCAAGATTCCAAAGCCTCAGCTGGAGCTACTCGAAAAGATTGCCCGTGATTTTCTGGAATATGCGGGCAAGGAACAAGCCGTCGATCAGGCCAGTGAATAGGATTGGCGGCTACCCAGCCCGGGCTTAACTCTTGTCACACCTGTATCCTACCCGCTTGTCGAGCTCTTGACGCAGATCCTCAAGCCCTTCCCCGGTCTCGGCGGAAATCGGAATGATCGTCTGCTTGGGAAAACGGTTGCGGAAATTGGCAAGATGTTCTTCAGCCCCTTCAAGGTCCATTTTGTTGGCCACTACCAGCCAGTCAAAGCGGGCAACGTCCTCATCATAGAGCTTGATTTCTTTGCGCAAAATCTCGAGGTCCTCGATGGGGTCACGCATCTCACTTCCTGCCATATCAATGACAAAAAGCAGCAGCTTGCATCGCGTAATATGACGCAGGAACTCATGGCCCAGCCCACGGTTGTCATGAGCACCCTCGATGAGCCCCGGAATATCAGCCACGGTGCAGCGGCGGTATTTGGGAAACTCAACGACCCCGACCATGGGGTTGAGTGTGGTAAAGGGGTAATTGCCAATTTTGGGCGTGGCGTGAGACAGCTTGTTGACCAGGGTTGACTTGCCCGCATTGGGGAAACCCACCATGCCAGCATCGGCAATACGGCGGAGCTCCAAATAGAATACCCCATAGTCAGCCTCCGTGCCCAATGTGTGCTCCTCGGGTGCCTGATTGGTCGCACTTTTGTAGTGCCAGTTACCTTTGCCTCCCTTGCCCCCCTGGCAGAGAACAAACTCAGCGCCATACTCGGTGAGGTCAGCAATGGGCTCAAGATCAATGCCCTGATCACTTCGCTCAAGCTCGACGGCTTCCGATACTGTCGCAGCAGCACTGCGGTATACCACTGTGCCGGGTGGCACCCTGCCTATTCGGTCCTTGGCACTCTTGCCATGTTTTCGGTTACCGGCACCGTGTTCGCCTCTTTTTGCAATAAGCTTGGGGTCGTAGGAATAGGCCTTGAGATTATCAACAGCGGGATCAACTCGCAGAATCACGCAACCCCCATCACCCCCATCACCCCCATCAGGACCTCCCTTGGGCTTGAATTTCTCGCGACGAAAGTGCACGACCCCATTGCCTCCATCACCCCCCTCGGCATAGATTCTGATCTGATCAATAAACATAAGATGGGAAAAGTGAAGTTGGAACATCCGCAGAGCACTACGGCTGTGGCGGCGGGCTCTGATAGCAGCTATTCCCGGAATGAAAATGCAAAATAGCCTAAATTTGCCATTTTTCGCTTGGCAAATCACTCTTATTCGTACAATTTCCGCCCCCTGCCACTTCCCGCAGACACATTTTTTTACCCAAGAAATTATGCTTACTCTCAGACTGAACCGCCAAGGCACCAAGGACCGCCCGTTCTACAAGATCGTTGCTGTCGACAGCCGCAAACGCCGTGACGGCCGTTATATTGAGCAGATCGGCTCCTACAACCCCATGGAGGACGGTGTCAATTACACCCTCGATGTCGCCAAGGCTGAGGACTGGATTGCCAAGGGAGCCCAACCATCTGACACGGTGCGAGACATTATCAAAAAGGCTCGCAAGGAGGCACTTTCCTCCGAGGCATAGGTTTTTATTGTTTTTGTTATAACTTGTTTATTGATTAGCGCGCCGGCACAGCTGGCGCGTTTTTTTATCCTCAGCAGAAGTCCAGACGAGAATCCTTGTATGACAAGAAGCGTGGATTTCGAAATAATCTCATGTGCGGAAATGTAAGCCCGAGGCAAAAAGTGGATTGCACATGAGCCCCATATCGCTAGCTTAACCGACGTATTCATTATGGAAGACACACCCGCCGTACAAATCAACCACCTGGTGAAGGAGTTCCATTCTCCTTTTCGCAAGACAAAGGTGCGTGCCGTTGACGACGTCTCAATCACCATCATGCCGGGCGAAGTCTACGGTCTTATTGGTCCGAACGGATCCGGCAAATCAACGACCATGAAAGCACTTCTGGGCCTGTTGCGCCCAACCGCTGGAAGCTGCCATGTCTTCGGTAAAAACTCACTAAAAACCGACTCAAGACAGGAAATCGGTTTCCTCCCGGAGAACCCCTACTTTTACAAGCATCTCAGCGGTGAGGAAACTCTAAGCTTTTATGCCAGGTTGTGTGGTATGAGAGGAAAAGACCTCAAAAATCATGTCGATAAAATGCTTGAGCTGGTATCTCTCCAGGATGCCCGCAAGCGTAGGGTTGGCGGATATTCCAAAGGCATGCTCCAGAGAATCGGGCTTGCCCAGGCTTTGATTCACGAGCCTCGCCTCATCATTCTCGATGAACCAACTGCAGGAGTTGACCCGGTGGGCTCACGTGAAATCCGGGATCTCATCGTGCAGCTCAAGGATCAGGGCGTGACCGTCTTTCTATGTTCCCATTTGCTCGAGCAGGTTCAGGAGGTCTGTGACCACGTAGGCATTATTTTCAACGGCAAGATTGTCAAGGAAGGGCCCCTCGAGGACCTCATTGCCATCGAGGATCAGACCGAAATCCTGCTCAAAAATGCAGGACCGCGAACCCTGGCGCGGATCAAGGCCCTGATTGCTGACTCTGAAAATGCGGAATTCGTGCGTATGGGCAAACCGCGGACCACACTCGAAAGGCTGTTCCTTGACGAGGCAAAGAAATCCAACCCGGCAGTTACTACCAATGACCAGAAAGGAGAAGACCATGCGTAGAAATGCACTGTTCTCACCGGCACGCATCCTCGTGATTGCCAGCCACACCTTCACCCACCTCGTGCGCATGAAGGTATTCTATTTTCTGGCTGTTTTTGCTCTCCTTATGTTGGCTGCGAGCTTCTTCGAAATGCCATGGAGCAGAACCACCGAAGACACCGCGGAACAAGAGCTCATTGTGCTCAAGAGCACTGCCATGGGGGCCATGGCTATGTTTTCGATACTCTTCGCCATCGCTGCGACCGCATTACTGATCCCCAAGGATCTGGAGGACAGAACACTCTACACGATTCTTAGCAAACCGGTTCCGAGACTGGATTATCTTCTAGGCAAGCTTCTGGGGGTTCTGTTCCTGGTGGGCGTTTCCCTGCTGCTCATGAATCTCCTCTTGTCAATTATCCTGCATTTTAGAACCGAGGAGTTACTCATGGTCGAGATGGCCAAGGCAGAGGCACACGGTTGGCCGCAGGAGCATCTGGAGTCCCGTCTGGCTTCGGTATCTCAACAGGGAATCACATGGTCACTCCAGGCTGGCATTGGTGCGATTTTCTTCAAGGCCATGGTGATGGCATCCCTCGCATTACTGATCTCGACCTTCTCAAGCTCTACACTTTTTACCATCGTGATTGCCGTGGTGATATACTTCATGGGACACTTCACCGAGGATGCACGCAATTACTGGCTGCATAGTCAGTCAGGCGGCGTGACCAAGGAAATGAAAATCCTCACCCAGAGCATCGCGCTGATCTTTCCCGATTTTCAGCTCTACAACATTATCGATTCAACCATCGAGGGCAAAGAGGTGCCCAAAGGCATTTTTACCCGGCTCGCCATTCTGACACTTTTCTATTCCGGCATATATAGCGTGCTGTCGTGGTTTACCTTCAGAAAAAAGGAATTTTAAATGCGGATCATCATCCAAATCGCGGTCATTTTTCTGGTCCTGGTCAGCTTTGGCTTCGCCAAATTTCGCTACGAGGACCAACTGAGTCGTGACATGGTCAGCCTCAAGCTCATCCAGCCGCCCCTGAAGGAAGGAACGAGTTTACAGCTCGGCCAGACCGGTGCAGCGGTGGCATTGGGGGGACTTCGCTCACTGGTGGCGGCAATCTGGAACTTTCGTGCATTCCTCTATTTTGAAGAACTCAATTGGATCAAGGTCGAGGAGACCTATGAGGTCATCACTACACTCCAACCTCAGACCACCTACTACTGGGACACGGGAGCCTGGCACTTACACACCAATGCCTCTGCTTACTTCAAGGATAAGGAGGATCTTAGCCCGCTAAGGCGGAGGTCCATGCAAAAACTTTACCTCGAAAAAGGGTCTTCGTTTCTGGAACTTGGCACGCAGCAAAATCCTGATAACTGGAGGCTGCATCAAATCCTCTCGCGTATTTGGAGTGACTACCACAAAATGCCGGACATCGAACGTGCGCTCAAACACTTCGATAACACACTCGCCTGCAAGAGCCTTCCCGAATACAGACGGGATCAAATCAAAAGATTCAAATACTATGCCATGACGCGCCTGGAGAACATGCAGCGAGAGGCTTACAAATACGGTTACTCTCTCTTTAGGGAATCGCCGGACCATCACCTACCCAAGACAGTTTGCACTCTATTTGCGCTGCAAAATGCATTGCATATACCAGAAGCAGAGCGCATTCCTGACAGTGATTTATTCCCCGATGAACAAACACAACTAGCCTGGCTGAAAAACTACATCATCCACGAAAAGCAAGGCTACCCGATGAACGGGGTGAGATGGAAAATTGAACAGCTTGAGAGAAATCAACTCTTCAAGTTGTAGTCTCATAGGTAACTCTATGAGGAGCCGAACAATCATCAAGCCTCCCTTTGCTCATTCATTTGGAGTATCTTGCCCTCATCTCGCCGAAATGATACAACATTTTGTGCTTCCACTTGAGGTCCGGACAAGACAAAGATAGGGCCTTTCCGATTCCATGAGAATTGCTCTATTCAGTGACATCCACGCCAACTTGGAAGCCCTCAATGCGGTACTTGACGACGCATCGGCCCAGGCTTGCGACAGTTACATCTGTCTGGGAGATATCGTCGGCTACAACGCAGATCCTGTGGCTTGCGTTGAGCGGGTGCAAGGCTTGATATGCCCTGTCATCAGAGGCAACCATGATCAGGACAGCGGCACTGACGGCTCGCTGGACATGATGAATTCCAATGCCGCTCAAGCCATTTACTGGACGCGGGAGCAACTCAGTGATGATCAACGCACATGGCTCTCACGACTGCGCTTGGTCCGGCAAATCCATGATTTCACTGTCGTTCACTCGACACTCGATCAACCTACATCGTGGAACTATGTCACCAACAAATTCGACGCGATGGCGAACTTTTCCTATCAGGTCACACCAGTGTGCTTTTACGGACACACCCATGTGCCCCGTGTTTTTGTCAGTGACAGCAGGGTACATGAAGTTCCCGCCGAATCTATTGTCATTGAAGCCGAAACAAAATATTTCATCAACACGGGTGCCGTTGGGCAACCTCGTGATGGCGACTGGAGAGCCTCCTACTGTATCTACGATACGGACCGCAAAACCGTTCACTTCCGTCGTGTTGAATACGACATTCAATCAGCGCAGCAAAAAATCATTGCTGCAGGGCTCCCTCCATTTCTTGCCGAAAGACTTGCTGAGGGTCGTTGAGTTCATTTTTCTCCCTCTGGGGCCACTAGCTCCTGCCAAATGGGCACATCAGCAGGCGCCCATGATAGCTGCCGACACTGCTCCAATGTTGCCCACATGATCTCCGCGTGTTCGCGGGCATAAGGGGTTCCTGCCTCAATACTGCACATGAAAGGCAACAGGCGTATGAAAGCCTCCGGATAGTGGTGTTCTACCTCAGGCAATGATTTGCCAACTTGAATTTTGCAAGCAAGCTCCTCGAGGATTTCCCGCTTCAAGGCGGACTTCGGATCTTCATTGGGCTCTATCTTGCCACCGGGAAACTCCCAGTAGCCTGCCAATGCCTTGCCTGCCGGACGCTGACAGACCAGATACCTTCCCTTTTGATCCCTGATAACAGCACATACTACATTCAGCATAACTCTCAAACTAGTCCAGGGCTCACCCGCTTAACAACTATCAATATTTCTCTCCTAAACACCTTATAAAGACGATCCCTGCCTTGTCATGGCAAGTCCCTTAAGCACAAAGCCGGCAACTACCATTACCCTACAAGGGGGAAATCCAATGATTGAACCTTTAAACTCCCTTTGAAGCACCACTGCAGTCAAGCTCTCCACTCAGAAGGCTGAGGAAATCAGGTATGATGGCAAGGTAAAGGGAGTTATTGCCCCCCCTCGAAAGCTGGTTCATAACCAACTCTGCGGTATCATCACTATTGGCCGGAGCGCAACGGTCAATACGGTGCGTGCCAGCCTGGAGTTCCTGATGAAGATATGCTGAACCGGCTTCGCGGGTGACTCTTAGCTCACACCCCGGAGACTTGAATTCCATCATGCCAATGGGAGCGGAAAGAGGGTCCACTACAAGAGCAGCCAACACGTCAGCCCCCTGGCTTGTTTCAAGGTAATATGTGTCCCCATGGTCACTTCCCAGTGGCAGTTCCCTACTTCTGGACCATCCGGTTCGTTGGATGACCCAGGCACGCAATTGCAAA
>CAYXEC010000012.1:0-37086 GCA_964463855.1 uncultured Verrucomicrobiales bacterium
CACTGCGCGTGCGGAGCGCAGGTTGATAGTATAGGGCGTGCCATCGACTTTGAGCATCTCGCCAAAGAGCACATCCACCCGGTCACCTGCCTGCCCTTTGACCTTGAGACGCGCCCATCCTGAGAAGTTCTGGCCGAGGTCAAAGACGTAGATTCCGGGTTTTGGCTCGGTGAGCTTCACAGCCTTCAGCTCGTGCTTGGGCCGGACCGGCACTCCGGGATAGGCCTGTAGCAGCGGCTTGATATCAGACCCACCAACGACCGCAGACCACGCACCGGCATCATAACCCGCCCGGTCCCAGCCGGGCATTTCACGGCGGGCATCGTAAACTTCCCCCGCCTGCATGTCTGACTCGAGGATGGGCCCGTAGCTCGCCTTCCAGCTTGGGTCCGTTGCAATCACCTCCGAGGTGCCATCCGCGTAATCAATGTGAAGTTGTGCCTTGAGGCGCAGTTGACTGCCGTATTTGTTCTGGCCGACACAGCTGATGTTTCCGCGAAACCAGCCATCCCCGAGGATGGCGCCGATCGCATTTGGCCCTTGAGCAAGCAGATCGGTGACATCGTAAGTGCGGTAGTAGATGCGCTTGCGGTAGTCCGTCCAGCCGGGTGTAAAGACCTCATCCCCGACCCGTTGACCGTTGAGGCTCATCTCCAACACCCCTTGGGCAGTTGCATAAAGCATGGCCCGTGTAACCGGTACAGCGACCTTGAACTCCTTGCGCAGGTAGGGTGCGGGCAAATACTGTTTGGCTGCCTGACCGGTTGTCATGTCCCACACTCCGTCCTCGGGGACCGTCGCGCTTGTTTGCCAGTCATCGACCTTACAGACAAACTCGAGCACTTTTTTCGTGCCTTGAGCGGGATCCGTTCCTGCCAGTTCATTGTTTGCCACCACGAGAAGCTTACCCGCGTCGACCTGTTGCTGGAGCCGTTGTTTGATATCCACCTGCCTCTT
This sequence comes from uncultured Verrucomicrobiales bacterium, assembly GCA_964463855.1. Classification (GTDB taxonomy): domain Bacteria; phylum Verrucomicrobiota; class Verrucomicrobiia; order Verrucomicrobiales; family Akkermansiaceae; genus Oceaniferula. Next base: position 958 of record CAYXEC010000012.1, read on the forward strand.
TGGGTCACCCTTGACTCCATACATGGCTTTCTCGACTACCACCTTATGGTCTTTGCCCTGAAGATCGGCTCGTTTTGAAGGAGACGGTTCCGGTTTTTGATCAAACCCAATCCACTGCGCCTTCCAGTCCTCAGCTTTGAGCAAGCCCATCGACCAGGTGGCCGTCTGGCTCCATGGCGAGACAGACCCGTTCTGATCCCAAACCTTCACCTTCCAGAAACACTGTGTGTGGGAGTCAAGTGGTACGCCCCCATACTCGACATGGTTTGAGCCGTCCGACATGACCTTGCCGCTGTCCCACAAATCCGCCTCATCACGGGCCAGCTTTTCCTCACTGGAGGCGACCAGAACCTGGTAGGCCTGTTGCTTCCAGCCACGGGTTTGTGTCTGCGCCTGCCAGCTCAGCCGCGGATGAATGACATCAATGCCGAGAGGATTTTTCAGATACTCACAGCGCGGGTTTTTAAACTGCACATTGCTCTCACCGGCTTCCTGAGGTGCAAAAACCGCGGTGAATGACCAGCTTCCCGGAGCGACATTGAACGTAAGGTAATGCTCGGCGTCCTCGACAAAACGCAATCCCTCCACGGAGTTTTTTGCGCCACCCTGTTCCCATACGCACTGGCCGTTTACCTCAACACGGTTAATGGCAAAACCATCGCGCTTGGGCATGCCCACGGTAGCGTTAGCACCCTCCGGAGATTGCAGGTTGAGGGAGAAACGATCTGCCTCGTTGTTGAGCTCCAGCCCGATGTCCCCCTTCACTGAAGGCACAACGGTGTTGATGCGTTTGAGTGGGCCCATTTGCGGCAGGACGTGGTAGCTGCCATAGCCTGGAGTGATGGGTGCCACGCCGGCACCATACTGGGACAGCAGTGTCAGTGCGCCACCGCACCAGGCATGGTTGATAGTGCCGCCACCATAACCCTCCTTGCCAATACCCCACCCCTCCCACAGGGTGGTGTAGGGGTGATCCGTCATTGCCTTGAAGCGCTTCTTGGTACGCGTGATGGCATCATCTTCGAGACGCATCACGTAGAGGGCTTCGCCAACATACTTTTCCATGTAGGGGCTGCTGTGCTCCTGCGTTTTGAACACCTCCCGGATCGCCTTGTATTGCTCCGGGCTGGCAAGGCCTGCGAGAACAGCGAGCGCGTGAGCTCGGTCGTCGGTTTGCCCCTTGTAGCCCGGCGAACGGTACTCTTTTCCGTTCCAGAAAGTCTTGTTGAAGTTCTGCTCGATGCTCTGCATGCGTGCGTCGATACCGGCGAGGTCGTCATTTTCGCCGAGTGCTTCCGCCATGAGTTTCTGCCCCTTGAGCGCCAGGTAGTACCAGCCATTGTAGAGAATGATCATGTCCTTGTGGTTGCCCCAGTCTCCCCAAGTCCAGCCGCCTTTGCGCGGAACTACAAGGCCGTCATTGCCGAGCTGCCAGATAGAGAGATAGCGCTTCACCGCAGGATAGACCGCACGGATGGTCTCAAGGTCCCCGGTGTATTGATAGTAGGTCCAGAACCCATAGTAGCCGACGGAATTGAGCATCTGCATGGGCAACTCGCGGTCCCAGTTGCCGGCAGGAACCGGAGAGTAGATGGTGTGGTCCGGCCGCTGCCAGTTGGCCAGCTCGAGGATGCCTTTCTTGGCAAGGCCGTTGGCGTGCGTATCGAGAGCGTAGAATGCTTCACCCATTTCATTGACCATGTCACCCCACCACTGCGCCCGCTCCCGGTCCGGGCAATCGAAGTAGGTGTCGCGCATGGTGATATAGAGAGTACGCAGCGCTTTCTGACGATAGCGGTTGAGAAACTCATCATCGCATTCAAAGACGCCGGTGAACTCGGTGTTGTATCCTGTCTCACGGTACTTGAGCGCATGGATCCTGAAACCCGCGGGGATGGTGTAGTGGCATTCATGGCCGTTCATCCAGCCAAGGTTTTCGTATTCCTGTGCCCCCTCCCGGGTCAGGTATTCGCCCCGGACATTGGGTGGGCCGCCACCCTGGTAATTATCCATGCGGATGTCGATCATCTGACCCGCGGGCCCCTCCACCTTCAGATACGGGGTCACCTGGGCATTGTAGGGCAGCTTTGCCTTGATCGTTTTGCCATCGGAGACTTTGGGGAGTTCTTCCGCGTTTTCGTAGTCTTTCAGACCAAAGTCTTTCCACAGTGGAATCGGGCGCTCGAATAACCGGTTCCAGGGGGCACAAAGTGCCTCGCCAAACTCAAGTGCGTCCGGCCATGCGGAATCATCAAAACCCTTTCCCTGCCACCCCGCGATATCCTTGCCGGCATCAAAACGAATATTGGACTCCGGAAGACGAAAATTTGGCTTTGGGTCCCCGGTGTTGCCAAAGGCCGGATGCAACGTGGCCTTCCACCCGGCGTCACTCACCAGGGGTTTGCCATCGATATTCGCATCAAAAAGCAAGCCAGCCTTGCCGCTGCTCTTGTGGCTGAAACCATGCTTGCCGAAATACCATAGTAAAACGGCGATGGTATTCTCCCCCTCAACGAGGTGAGGCGTCAGGTCGACCACATCGTAGTAGCTGTCATTGGGATTGGGGCCACGCTTGAGCTGTCCCTCGAACACCACGAGCTCCCCATTGATCCACAGCCAGTATTTGGAGTCAGCGGCAATCCGCGCTTGCGCACTTTTGGGCTGCTGATCGAGAGAGACATTCTTGCGCAACGCGATCCATTGGTTGGGTGCAGGGGCGTCAGCTACGCCGATCCATGAGGCAGTCCAGTTTCCAGCCTGAAGCTGAAACGAGGAGGAGAGCAGAGCAAGAAGACCAAGGAAAAGAGAGAGTTGTTTCATGAAAGGTGATAATGGTTCTAGTGTAAGGATGTCATCCAATCGAAATATTGGTGCAGCTTATGCTACCCAGAAGGAATACCTCAGCATACGGGCAGGCTTTGCCAAACCTGAATGCATTTTTTGACCATTTTTTTGCACAAAATGACCTCTCCCCTCCCACTATAGGGGGATCATTCGCCCGCGAGCCAGGCGATGAGCGCCTCCGGTGAAGCCGCCATGGGAATGGACACCTTGGGCTCGTCTGCCAGACAGGCCAGGCGCTGGGGAATTTCCAACACCTCGCTACCAAGCTCCTCGCTAATGGTCTCCGGAAACTTTGCAGGGTGCGCAGTTTCCAAAATCACCACAGTGTCATTCGGGTGCTCATCCAGCCAGGCTTCTGAGGCAAGGTAGCCGACCGCACCATGGGGATCGATCACATAGCCGAATTTTTCATGCACCTCGCGGATAGCCTTGCGGGTGAGATCGTCGTCATACGCATAGCCACTGATGTCTGTAGACATTTCCTTCCAGTCACTGCCAAAAAGCTCGAGCATGCGGACAAAATTAGACGGAGCGCCCACATCCATGGCATTGGAGAGAGTGGCTAGCGATGGTCGCGGGTTGTATTGAGATGTGCGAAGGTACTCAGGCACCACATCGTTCATGTTCGTCGCCGCCACCACATGCCCCACACGCAAACCCATGCGCATGGCAAGCAACAAGGCAGTGAGGTTGCCAAAGTTGCCGCTCGGTATGACAAAAACCGGATCCGCTTTACCCTTGATGGCAAGCTGACGCGCAGCCTCAAAGTAATAGAGCATCTGGGGAATGAGGCGCGAAATGTTAATCGAGTTCGCCGAGGTGAGGTTACAGACCCGGGAAATTTCCGGATCAAGGAACGCAGCTTTGACCATGCGCTGACAGTCATCGAAGCTGCCGTCTACTTCCAGGGCCGTGATGTTACCGCCAAGAGCAGTGAGCTGTTTTTCCTGGAGTCCGCTGACCTTGCCCGATGGGTAAAGGATGATAACGCGCGTGCCCTCGACATGATGAAATGCGGATGCAACTGCCCCTCCCGTGTCTCCTGAGGTGGCAACCAGAACCGTAAGGGTCTTTTCATCATCGCGTGTCAGCCACGCCATGACACGGGCCATGAAGCGCGCACCGAAATCCTTGAAAGCGAGTGTAGGACCGTGAAAGAGCTCGAGCACGTGCCTATGTTCATCCAGGGCCACCACGGGGGCGGGAAAATTAAACGCCTCACTGACAATATGGCGGAGCTCATCCTCGGGAATAGCCCCTTGAAGCATGGTGGATATGACTTGATAGGCCATATCCTGAAAATCCATCTCCTGCCAGGAATGCCAGAAAGACTCCTCCATGGCTGGAATATGCTCAGGCATATAGAGCCCGTTGTCAGCAGGCAAGGAGCGCAGTACTGCCTCGCCAAAATCAACCAATCTATCAGGGCTATTCGTGCTGTAGAGACGCATAGGAAAATAAGCTGAGGCTCTGGAGCCGTAAACAGCCGCCGCGCGATCAACGCAAAGTTGATAATCCTAAGCCAAAGGGCCTAGAATGGGATGTCATCATCGTCATCCATGGGAGAATCTCCCTGAGCAGGAGAGCCTCCTTGTTGCTGGGGAGAGGGATTGCCGCCCCCGGCGCCTCCGCCAGGAGCTCCCATGAGCTGAATATTGTCGGCCACCACCTTAAGCTTGGTGCGCTTCTGTCCCGTGGCCTTGTCGTCCCAGCTATCCATGTGCAGACGACCCTCGATGAAGAGAGGCTTTCCTTTTCCTGAGTACTGGTGCGCTACTTCAGCAGTGCGGCCCCAAAGGGTGACATCAACAAAAGTTGTCTCCTCGATGCGCTCACCACTCTCGCCTGTGCGAACACGATTCACGGCAAGGCCGATATCAGCGACGGCTGTGCCCTTGGGCGTGTAGCGAAGTTCAATATCACGGGTTACATTTCCCATGAGCATTACTTTGTTAAAATTGGCCATATCTTGAAAACTAAGTGGATGGACGGGTAAACGGCAACAGTAAATTAGCCTGCTTCCCGATTCCCAGCCGTTGAATCATCCCTGCAGGATTAGCGACGCATCAACCCAAGCGCTGATAGTGCTGTAGGTAAACGCTGTCATTCAAGCTGAGTGCAGACTGGATCTTTTCGATATCAGCTGGCTCAGCCTCAAAGATGTAGTTGACGTAATGACCACCATCAAGGTGGCGTGCGTTGTAGGCAAACTTGCGGCGGCCAAGCTGCTGGATCTCGTCCATTTTAGCTCCGCTACCCTCCATTTCCTTCGCAACTGAGGAAACAAGTTCATTGAGGCCATCATCCTGACCCTTGGGGTTAAGCACGATTAGACCTTCGTATTTTCTGCTCATGGCTGTGGTTTTTATTTAAAGGTTATTTTGTTTTCTTGGTGTTAAAGGAGTTTGCGGCTGACTCAACTCCCTCAGCGAGCGCAAACTGAACAGCTTCCGCCGCAGTTGCAAGCGTGTTTTCCAAATGATTTTTCTCATTGCTTGAAAATTCTCCTAAAACATGCCCTGTGAGTGAGCTTCCTGCCTTCTTTTCCTCCTCCTGTCTGGAATTTCCTATGCCAAGTTTCAGGCGGGGAAATTGATCGCTACCCAAATGGCTGATGATGGAACGAATGCCATTATGGCCACCCGCTGAACCCGACGTCCTGAATCGCAAGAAGCCAAACGGCAAGGACACATCATCATAAACAACGAGAACCTGCTGGGGTTGCCATTTGTAAAAGCGCAAGGCAGCGCCCACAGACTGGCCACTCTCATTCATGAAGGTCTGGGGCTTCATGAGGATCGCACCAGAGCCCGGCACTTTGGCCAGATGGGCTCGCCACTTGAGATGGTTCACCATTTCCGCCCCATAGGTACGTGCCAGACGATCTATGACAAGAAACCCAATGTTATGACGGGTTTGCTCGTATTTCCGGCCCGGGTTGCCTAGACCAATGACGAGTTTAATCTCTGGCATGGCTTGCTTGTAATACTCCGCGCCAAAATACCAAAGACCAAATCACAGAAAAGAAAACAGCCCGTGACCAGAATGGCCACGGGCTGTTGAAAATTAACTGTGTGGGTTTCTTACTCAGCTGCTGCCTCGCCTTCATCGGATGCAGCTGCCCCTTCAGCTTCTTGAGCCTGCGCCCCTTCTCCAGCTACTGCCTCAGAGCTCTTGGCAACACGTGTCTTGGCAACCAGAGCCACCACAACGTCATCATTGAGCGCGGGACTGACCCCCTCCGGGAAGGCAATCTCTCCAATGTGGAGGGCTTCGCCAACTTCAAGGGCACTCACATCAGCCTCAATGCTTTCAGGAAGGTCTTTCGGCAAACAGCTGATCTCCAAAGAGTAGAGAAGCTGCTCAAGAAGTCCCCCGCCCTTAACTCCCGCTGCTTCACCAACAAGCTCGAGTGGGATGTTGGCATTAATCGAGGTCTTCTCATTCACAGCAAGGAAATCAACGTGAACAATCTCACCGGAGAGCGCGTTGTGCTGCACGTCCTGGAGGAATGCCAACTGCGTGCCCGAGCCTTCAAGGTCGAGGTTGACGAGAATACTGTCCGATGCTGCATGGTGCAGCATGTCACGCAAGGTCTTGGCGTGCACTTTGACATTCTTGTTCTCGGAACCCCCGCCGTAAACGACCGAGGGGATATATCCCTCACGACGCATTTGCTTGAGTACACCTGAGCCTGTGCGGGCGCGCTCTTCTGCTTTTAAAGTTTGTGGTTTGGCCATTGTATCTGGATGTTTAAATTGGATGTTTGGTTGTTGGGAGCAGTCCCCGGATTTCCCGACGGCGGGTAGTAGAGTGAGTTGTCAGAATGTTCCGGGGGGCGGGTCTTTACCACCTCAGACGTCAATGTCAAAGAGAGAAGTGACAGATTTTCCGTCATGAATCCGGGAAATAGCGTCCCCGAGAAGCCCGGCAATGGATACCACGGTGACTTTTTCCCCGTGCGCCTGGGGCACAGAATCACTGGTGATAAGCTCCTTGATGGCTGAGTCTGCAATCCTTTGTCTGCCCATGTCACCCAATACCCCGTGCGATACCCCGGCGTAGATGCTCTTGACCCCGTGTTTCTCCAGAATTTCAGCAGCTGCACACAGGGTGCCTGCCGTTTCTGTCATATCATCGACGAGCAGCACGTTGCGCCCCTCGACATCACCGATGACATTCATAGCCTCCACCTTCGTAGCGCTTACGCGGTGCTTCGCCACGATGGCAAGCTCAGCTCCAAGTTTGTCCGCGTAGGATCTGGCCATTTTAACCCCTCCAACATCGGGAGAGACGACGGTGAGATTGCTCGCGTCATCGCCGTGTTTCTCTCGCAAATGCTTGATAAAAGCCGGTTTGGCATAGAGGTGGTCCACGGGGATGTCAAAGAAGCCCTGAATCTGGGCCGCGTGAAGGTCCATGGTAAGAACCCGGTCCACGCCAGCGGCGGAAATAAGATTGGCAACCAGCTTGGCGGTGATCGGAACACGGGGCTTGTCCTTGCGGTCCTGGCGGGCATAACCAAAAAACGGCATCACCGCAGTGATTCTGCCGGCACTCGCTCTTTTGGCAGCGTCCACCATGATAAGCATTTCCATGAGGTTGTGATTAGTCGGAGGGCAGGTGGGCTGGACCAGATAAACGTCTTCACCACGGATGTTCTCGTTAATTTGAACAAAGGTCTCGCCGTCAGGAAAGGACGTCACTTCAACATTTGCCAGTTTCTTGCCAAGATGAGCCGCGATTTTTTCCGCCAATTTCCTGTGTGCCTTGCCGCTGAATATTTTCATGGATTGCAGTTGGGTGCGCTGTTTACACATTGATGTGCAGGATTGCCGGTGATGTGCGGGTGGTTTGGCCCCCTCCACGGCAATCAAGATGGGGATTGTCTATTCTGATGACGGGTTGACAACCCCAAATGTATCAAAGTCTGATTTAACGACCGCCCAGTACAGTGATAAGGATGGTTGCGGCCCCGCTGAGTCTATTTTGCGCCTCTGGTGAGCAAAACAGCCGGCACGGTCTGGATAAGCAATTTGATATCGAGCCACAGCGACCAGTTGTCGATGTATTCCAGATCCAGTTTCACCCAGTCCTCCCACTCGGTGATGGTGTTTCTGCCTTTCACCTGCCAGATACAGGTGACCCCCGGCTTGACACTGAGCCTGCGACGGTGCTCGGATTTCTCAAACTTGGAGACTTCGTAAATGGGCAATGGGCGCGGGCCCACCAAGCTCATCTGCCCCGCCACCACGTTGAGCATCTGGGGGAATTCATCAATACTCCACTTTCTCAGCAGCCTTGCAAAAGGGAACACACGTGGGTCGTTTGCCAATTTAAAGACCGGGCCGGTCATTTCGTTGCCCATGGCATCCTTAAGCTCATCGAGCTTGTTTTCCGCGTCCAACACCATGGTTCTGAATTTCCACATTTTAAAGGGTCTGCCATATTTTCCCGCACGGTCTTGGCGGAAAAACACCGGGTCTTTCAGGCTGCTGAGTTTAATCCCGATAATTGCGAAAATCCATATCGGCAAGGTCAGGAGAATGAACAGCAAAGCCCCGATCCGGTCCAGAGCCCCCTTGGCAAGCAGTGCCCATGAAAGCTCCGGAGTAGCCCGTAAGACAAGCATGGGCCTGCCACCAAGGTTATCAAAAGTAGGCCGCGATACCTGTGTTCTGATGAAGTCCGCAGACACCCATGATTCAATGCCTTGCTTTTCACAGAGCTCCACCGTTGCTGAAATTTTCTTAAAGACCGCGTGACGTGCCGCGATGATGACACGCTCGATGGATTCATCCGTGACGATTTTCTCCAATTCCTTGAGGTCATGGTTAGAGAAATCGAACTCACAGACGACCTCCCAGTAATCCGTGACTTCATCCGGCATAGACTCAATAAGTTCCCGCGTGTCATCCTTGCAGCCAGCCACCACAACGCGCTCACGCCGTCCCTCCTTCACAGCTGCCTTCCTCAGTGTAGACCGTACAAAAGCATCTCTTAGCAAAAGGAATGTGGTCGACAGAACAATGGCAACCGCAAGCACAAGACGGCTCATGGGCGCCACCTTGAAAAACAGCACCATAGCCGCCACCCCGACACCGATGACCAGAAGAGCCTGAAACATTTGGGTCAGGGACTGGAGCGCGGTCTTGCGCATCACATTCCGGTAAAAACCAAAAACCTCGAGGACGAGCGGAGTAAACGGCACCACGATAAACAGGAGCCATGAAATCTCCGCAAGGCCAATTTGGCCACCATCACTCAGGCCAAACAAGGGCCTCAACAGCGGCCGCAGCTTGTCACCAATGTAGAACGCCTGGAAAACCAAAAAGGCGTCACAGAGCAACAAAGCTTGAACAGAAAACTGTTCTCTATTTTTTGAACCTAACATGATTTGGGTGGGGTATAACCTGTTCTATCCAAGATAGCAGATGAAAGGTCTTAATGGTTGAATACAGTGCGCTTTTTGGCCCACTAAAATTCGACTTTCATTATCTCACCATTCAGAAATTTAATCAACTACCAAGGGCGCGAGCTTGCGAATGAAATTCTCGAGGATTTCCTCGGATTGCTCCAGGGTGAATACTCTGGGGCCGTCCTTCATAAGACCTTGATCGGCATAGATCTTTGTAACGGGTACAGAAAAGGTCGCATACGCCCACTGCTGATCGTACCCCTTGAACAAACGATCCTTCATATCCATGAAAGTCCTGCCGTAATGGCTCTCAGTGATTCCCGTGTGGCCAAAGAAGGTGTAATACTGCGCCCGCATGGCTTGGAAGGTCGTGCCATCCTCACGCATGACAGGCTTCTTGCATACAATTTCCCGCACGGGCAAATCCGAGCCATCTGGAAACACATTCTCAAGCGTAATCGAACGCTCCTTGACAATGTTCCAGCCCTGGGAACGCAAGCAGCGCTCCGGCCGGTGAATACTGTTATTCAAGTCCTTACCGGAAAACACCACAGACGTCTCCACAAGAGGGTGATAAGGGTACTCCGTATTACGGTACTGGACACGCTCAAACTCGGTATCTTTGGCAAGAATATCGAGCTCCCTGCCTGTAATCTCAGTCCTCTGCCCCACCATGGTGCTGAATTGCATGGGCAAATGCCGGGAGAGACAGGAGGGCCTCATTGACTCGGACTTGGGCAACACCCATATGAATGAGAACCCCACCGCCAGTATCGACGCCAGAATATAGATGCGCCTCGTGATAATCGGCGGATCATCTTTTATTCGACCCGCCGGGGCGCATCCCCTTAGGTTCCCGTTATCAAGAGTCATGCCGGTGTTTGTTTGCATCGTGTTTTTATTTCAAGGCCTATGGTCAATGAAAGCGTCCACCTAGGTTTGGATTCTTTTTCGGACCACCTTTTTGTTTTCATTCCAGTTGAGAATCTTATCCATCATGAAGAGTCCCGCGAGGGCGACCGGGAAAAAGAAGAGCAGTCCCGCCCAATCGTGGTATACACCGGCTGCAAACTTGCTGAAGCCCATTTCCGCCAGCACAATGATGGTGAAAATTCTGAAAAAGTTGGCCACCAATGCCAGCGGCAGGGCGCAGGCGAACAAAAAGGCCATCTTCCAGAGCTTGGTTTGCGTGAAGTAGGAATAGATGGCAGATATCATCACCAGCGCCATGATGGATCGAATGCCACTACATCCCTCTGCAATATCGAGGCCATCCCAGCTATTGGTGCCTGATTTGATCTCTGTTCCCGCATTGATCAAATCCATTCCCATAAATGTGCCCACCTGATAACACGACTTGGTCACCAGAATTTGCAAGATATTCGTTGCTTGCTGCAGACCAGGCACTGAAACCGCAAACCACCAGAAAAAGGCTGGAAAGAGCATGTGGCGCGCTACTTTCCAGCCGCACACATAGAGTGTTCCCCCAAAGATCAGAAACGGCAACCCGATCAATGGCAATCTTGGCTGCAAGGTTCTCACAGAAACGATATAGAGCAAAACCACAAACACCACTGGCAGCAAGCCCCACCGGGAACCCTGCAATGGTTCTGCTTTCATCGTCGGCCATATGCGATAGACAAAATACACAAACAAGAATGGCACCGCCCAGCCGTGGGCAAAGTCCTTACGCCAGGCATCTGCAATCCAAAGAGCAAGCCTCTCCTCCGATGTGGAGGAATTCGGATAAATCGGGACAAAGAGCCAAAATGTCAGCATGACTCCCGCCAAGGCTGTTAAAGCCAGCAAGTATGGATGTTTTTTGATAAGCTCAGACATGTTTTAGTGGTGCTATCGAAGGCAGATCATTGCCCCGGAGAATGGAGTTGCCTTCTAGGCGGCCTGTTTGTCTGCTAGATCCATCTCTCTCTTTGAGGTGAACAAGTAAACAATGGTAATGAGGAATATACCGACTGTATAGATAATGGCAAACTCCCAAAACCAGTCCAGAGCCCAGGCCAAACCTATACCCAAACGATACACAGGCTCGTCAATGGCAAGGCCCGTGCATCTTTTGATGCGTGACCATAGGCTGGGTTCATGGCTGCTTTCTCTAAGGCGTTTGCCCTGATACAAAAGCATTTCCTTGAACCAAAGCAGAACGCTGAGAATAGCTCGCGAAATGACTACAATCAATAAAACCCTGATCGTGTAATCCATCTCCGGCTCCACTATGCCACGGTAGTAGTAATGTCCTGCGCCATAGGCGAGAACACAGGGAAACACCATGCCAGAGCTGAAATCGCACACCTTGTCCAACAAGGATCCAAAGCTGCTTTCCCTTCCTGTTGCCCGTGCCAATGGCCCGTCCGCACAATCAAATGCATAACCAATCTGCAGCCCGAGAATCACCACAATCCCCGCCAGCCATGTTCCCTGCTCGAGATAAACGGCGAGGACGCACGAGGAAAATGTGATAGCCGCGGAAGCCAGAGAAAGCACATTGGGCGAGAGCCCCAGTCTCGATGCAGCCATAGCAACAAGAGCGCCAAGCCGATAGCTAAAATGCCTTGTCATCCACATGGACTGACTGGCGCGCAATTCCAAAAGATGGCGAAAGGTTGGTTGTTCTTTTCTCATGAATGAATAGCTGTCCGCCTATTGCGCAATACCCGTGTCTTTAAAAAATTGAATGAGCTTTTTGATTTTGAGCCTATGCTCCTCCACTACCTCGGGTTGAGCCTTGTCAACGTATGGCGCATCTTTACGCAGGGATTTCTCTGCTTCCAGCATCATGCGATAGGCTTCTTCAGGGCGCCTGTTTTGCCACAAGGCAAGACCATGGGCATAGTAATGCTCGCTAAGGTAAAAGTAAAATCTCGTTTCTCCCAGGGCGGACCAATTTCGTGTACACTGCTCAGCTTTCCTATACATGGATTGAGCCTCCTCAAATCGCGCCTCGGTATCCAGATAAATGGCATTGGCAAGCAGGCATTGCGCATACGCTTCCCGCCATTCGTTTTTTCTAAGCCTCGCGCCTTTCTCGTCACTTAGTTCAAATAGCTCGAAGGCCCTTTGAAAGTGTCTTTGTGCAGACTGATGATTCTGCTCCTTGATAGCGCGCACAGCCATTTTGTGATGTAACACAGCCCAGTGCATATGCATCTTGAACCAGGGTTCACGTGCCGAGGCCATCTCCGAGGTGGCAGCATAGATGGCATCGGCTTCATCAAACCGATCGAGGCTCGTATAAATAGCCGCCAGATTCATCCTGGATACAGGAGCGTATGGATGTCTTGCAATGGAAGCCAGACAAGCTGCCTCGGCCAACTCATGGTATTTTGCTTTTTCTTCAGCAGCCCGGGACTCCTCTGCCGCCAGCTTGTATAAAATTCCCAGCCGCTGATATCGCTTCCAATGCGGCGCTCTCGCAAGTGACTCCTCAAATACGGGAATCATGATTGCTTTGTCTGCTTGATGGGGCTTCCAGGCCCCGTCCTCTTTCCCCATCCTGTTTTCAAGCAGCGGCATGCCCGCCCACAACTGATGAGCGCCGAGGCCACAAGCAGCGATACCAAGCAACAGCATGAAAACGGGCAATAACAAGCCCGCCCAGTGAACTCTGCGTTCTCCTTTCTGGTCATTATGCAAATCCTTCGCCCGCGCATGGCGGATTGGCAGCACCCAAACTGCGCAGCACGTCAGCAGGAGCAAATTGGCCTGCAAATGAGTACGGAAATCAAAGCATATGTGAACACCCATTGCGATCATTCCACTGACACCTGCCAAGGTGAGCGCCATCGCATTGGAACCTTTTCGAAGCCCCTTGTCAGGAATAGAACGGGCCAGCTTTTGGGTCTGTCGCCAGCCAATGTATAAGTGGCTTGTCATAGGGGCCAATATGAGGAGGAGTCCTACGAGTCCATAATCAGACAGCAACTGAAGATATTCATTATGCACAAATTCAGGGTCTGCATGCATGGGGGACAGGTTCGGGTTCCAATACACATTGCACAGATAAGAAAAGCTTCGTGCACCCGCTCCAATAAGCGGGTAATCCACCCACTGCTCATAGGCCATGGGCCAGAAATTTAACCGGGCAACGGAGTCAAAAATCGGATTGAGCTCCCCCTTATTATTTTCCCCGGCCCTGGTTTGAATAATCCATACGCAGGCGGCTAGCGCGGCGATGAGTAGAATACTTATGACAGATGCCGCAAGGCGTGTTGCCCGTTTTTTGATATCATGACTCTGGTGCGCGAAGGAAATGCCAACGAGTACGGATAATACCAACAATCCAAAAAACATGCTAATGACAGCAGACCGTGACTGGGACAAAACCGCCAAGACCAAAGCCGCGAGGCCGAGCAAGAATATGATGCCTCTGATCAAACCCATGCATCGTCCCCAGACACCAAGGCTCAGGCACAGCAACCCGGCAACAACCGCAAAATTAGCAAAGCTGCCGTAATATCCGTACATGCCCGTTACATGATCCTCACTGATACGCTTCGACCCCATCCAATGAAAAACGGCTGAAAACCCATCTCCACCGCGCATTTGCATCCATGCACTGGCAATATGAAGTAGCAATAAGAGAAGCACGGCCCAGGCGAGCCCCAGCCTGAGCTTGACTGCCCGCTTGCCCGTCAGTGCGTGCCCGGCCAACAAATAAAATATCGCCGCTGGTAGCGCCAGCATCAGGTCCTCAACACCCAAGTCCCACACCGGAGAGAACCACGCCCTTGCCAGGAAATACACGATCACCGGCACCATTAATAAAGGAAGCCAGTCGTATGTTGATTTCTGCGCCAGATGAGGATCCTGCACACGCAGGTTTTTAAAAATCAGGTGCGCAGAAGCTGTAAGGGCCGCCGCCCCGGCAAAAATGACTGCCGGGCAGTTCGGGGTCACGCTCAGCGTGATGCCAAACAACCCTGCCAGCATCATGCCGTATATCAGAAAAAATAATGTCATCTCGTGGAGAAAGTTTCGTTTCGCCTCTCAAGCAAGCCGGCAAACACCTGCTCCATCGCATTGGTGAATTGGCTGCGCGTAAAATGCCTGGAATAATGTACCTTGGCCGCTGCCGCCATGTCATGGCGCCTTTGCTGATCGCTTAACAATGCATCCAAAGCCTCAGCGTACTCTTCAGGTGCATGAATTTTGCCCAGTATGGCAGCGTCACTATCCCCAATCAACTGGGGAATTCCACGCCAACACGTGCTGACAACAGGGAGACCGCATGCCATAGCCTCGATGAGCACCATGGGGAAATTCTCAGACTGATAATGAGATGGGAAAAAGAAAACATCGGCATTGGCATAGGCTTGCCACTTGTCCTCTCCCTGAAGCACTCCAAGAAAAACGATATCTTGCTCAAGCCCTGCCCCCTTGATTGCTGCCATGGCCTCTTCTTTGAAATCTTGTGACGCCCAAGAACCTGCAAGATGAAAAATCATATCAGATCTTTTCTGCGCAAGCAGTTCCGCGGTTTTGATGAGCTCATTCACTCCCTTGCCTTCACTGAGAGCCCCCACAAACAGGATAACCGACTTACCTTCCTGCTGCCGCTCATTTGCCAATGTCGGCACATCGATGCCATTCGGCACGATAACTGTTCTCCAGGCTCTGAATTCCCGGCCTGGGGAATGTTTTGTACTGCATATCTCGACACTGGCATCTGCATTAGAATATGCGATGGCACCCAGTCTCCCAAACAGACCGCTGGCATCAAGATACTCGGGTAGCCCGGCGGCGTGATAATGAAATACCGTTTTCGGAAAACACCACCTCACAGCACCCAGATAGATAATATCACGAATCACCGGGGCGCTGTTTGCGCTGGCTGGCAAATAATAAAATATCTCCGGTTTTTTTGTCAGCGCGATCCACCATGTCTTCAATATCAGGCTCAACAAATGCACCAGCTTGCCCAGCCCGACTTTGCCCACTGCATCAATACTATCGCTATAAGCCATCCTGAGCCGGGCAACTCGAAGCTCCCCCCAATCATGCTCAAAGAGCATGGCAGTGACAACCGCCTGCCCATGATAGGGTGGAGGCGTCTGTCCTACCAATAATATGTCGACACGACCGCTCATTACTCGTTCCACTCCGCAAGCAGGTTTTCATGTTCGAACCGCCCCGTGGCATTCGAATATAGAAGATAGCTACCGATGCACAACTCTGTGTGGCTTCCCCAGCCAGCGTGATCCATGAATCTTCTTCCTTCTGGAGAATGTGCCCAACTTCTACAAATTTCTAATGCCTCGGATGACGACATCTTGTCGACCAGGGTTGCCCTCTGTAGTAGATAATGAAGCCAATCCCATACGGCTGGCCCAGTGAGAGATGCATATTCCCAATCGATAACCCCCACACGCCCTTCAGCACTTATTTTAACATTCCATGGTGAGAAATCTCCATGCATGACCCCCATCAGTATTTCCAAGTCTCTCCACTCATCCAGCAGCCGGCTTGCTCGTGCAAGATGGTGGCTTGCTGCAAAATCGCTTGCAATACGCCACTGCCCTGAGTCCGAAAAAGGCTTTTTATGAGAACGCCCAGCCCAGCTATCAAGTGTTTCCAACATGAGATCATCCTGGCTTTTCTGCGGTGATTTGCCCTCCATCATCGGGCAGCTGTAGAACGCCCACTGTTCATTGGCTTCGTGTTTTCGCAGATTCAGAAGCCCGGGTAATCTCTCAGGCAAACCCAGCATGATGGAAAATTCAGCTTTTACCGCCTGCCGGGCGGCGGCAGACAAGCCTACTTTATCAATAATGAGTTCGCCCCCTTCTTTTCTGGCTATAATCACACACCGCGCATCAGAGGACGGGTTGCCCAAGAGAAATCCAAACCCCCCGTCATCTGCTTTCAGCCATGCTATGGGGCCTTGCTCCCTGAAATCTATTTTTCTGGATGGCAAGCATTTCACATGCAGCTTAAAGCGGACAAGCAGCCTGATGATTACCACAAGCAAGCGGGCTCTGAATGACTGGGGTTGGTAGAGCGCCAGGGTTGCCATTGCCACTTGCCGATCCTCAGGAAGTGCAAGCAAAAGACTTCCCTTCCTGAAAAGACAGGAAAACCCGCTGGAGCAGTAATGCTCCCCTTCACCTTCAAGATGCTTGAGAATAATAATGTCTTGTTTTGACCACACTGATTACAACGTGAGTTCCTAATTAGGGTTATCGTCCAGGTTATGCTTGCTGTGTTGCATACCTGAGTTGCTCAACCTTTAAGTGATGCAGAGTTCGTTTTGATCTGAGTTAGCCGAGGATCCTCCTGTAGCCGTCTAGAATTTTTGCATTTCTTACACGCCACTCGTACTCACTCTCGACTCTTTTTCTGGCGGCTTTGCCCATTGCTCTACAAATTTCAGGCTCTTTAATTAACTTGTCTAATGCCTCACTTATTTTCAGCGCCATATCTTCAATACTAGACGGCTTGATTTTGATGCCGCAATCACTGCTAATCATGACTCCTGCCCCCTGATGATCGAGACAAACACTTGTTACCGATGTCGCCATCGCCTCAAGGACAATCGCACCGGAGGTATCTCTTAAGCTCGGAAAAATGAAAATATCTGCATGGGCGAATTCTTCCGCCATTTTTTGATGGGAGATGTTGCCCAGAAGGAGAACGCAATCATCCATATCGTATTTCCTGATATAACGTTGCATTTTGATGCCGTCAGGGCCTTCTCCGAAGATTCGGCATTCAAATTTGCCGCAGCGGGACCTCAAATCCAATAAAGCCCTCACTAACAACATGGTCCCTTTTCTGCCTGTCAGCCGGCCTCCAAATAAAATTACAGGAGTCTTGTTAGCTTGGCGGCTGACGGCACCACCATCAAAAAGATTCATATCAACTCCTACATCAATCATCAATTCACTATATCCATGGTGCCATTTGCTCAATCTGTCACGTGTTTCATAGTTGGCGAAATAAACCAATGATGCGTTTTTGAATGCAGCAATGCATAGTGGATTGAACGCAGACAACCTCACCCTCGTGCTCCGCAGGAATTCCATGACGGCCCCCTTAAGCCCAAACAATGGCAAATGTTTCAGAGGCACCACTTGCCCTCCTCCTACAGGGCCCCAGACAAGCTTGGCCTTTGACTTTTTGAGAAAGATTAGTGGCGGCACCTCAAAACTATTAAAAGTAAGCTGATGTATTACATCATAAACTCCAGCTTGGCTCGCATCCCACAGCTCCAAGGCCACACAGACTTGCCAAAAGAAATAAAATACCTGAGTGGGCAGCAAGCCGGCCTTTTTGAGGCTAATTAAAAACCGAGGCGGATCAATATAGATAAATGATAAGTTCGGTTTTTCATGCTTTGAGAGCTCCTGCTCTATTGCCTGCTGGTTGTTTGCCCTTGTGACAACAGTTACCTGGCATTCCGCCGCCAGCATTGTGGCGGTATTCCAGCCTGTGCCTGGCTCAGATCCACTGTTAGGCTCACAAGCATAGGCAACAAGTAAGACTCTAGGCTGCTTTGATGGCTTGTTCATTGTGGACATTTTCTTGGATTAACTCCGGAAGCATGTAGCCGGCTCACTAATAAGGGCATGAAGAAAAATCTCACAAATGATTTTTTATCGGCAGACAAGCTGTTTTTTCGGCGCCTGTGATGCATTCTGTTAGAATGTTGTAATTTCGCCAAAATTATGACTGGCTACTTGTAGAATGTCTCCGGGCCTGACGTGAATGCTTACCTGTTATGTTCTCTTAATGCATCCTCAACGGCCTGCATTACCTGGGACACTGAGTCTTCGCGCGCAACCCCTGTGTCAATCCACACAGCCACCTCCATACGCTTACATAATTCTCTTAGTCTGGCCACCTGTCTTGTGACCTCTTTGAGCGAGGTCTCCGGTTTGCGCTGATAGATGACATCAGGGTCTGTGCCCAAACAAAGAACGAGGTCCGGACGAGGCACAATAAAACCAGCCATGCTCATCATTTTTTCCGGCAAAGATATTCTCATGCGTCTGGGATCTATGATGATATCATAGAAATAACGATCAAAGAGACAAAATTTTCCATCACGCTTTGCAAGCCGCCTCATTTTAAACCAATAGCCCAAGATATAATCGGTTACATAATACACTAGTCTTACAATCGAAACCATCGATCCACTAGCCACTTCTTTGTGAGGGTCATCAATGGTTTGGGTGAGTTCTGATTCCGACGCTCCCTTCAGGGCCCTTAATCGCGGCAGCCAATTTGGGCGCAGATGTTCGTAGTGCACTCCTTGAGGATGTATATTTTCCAACCACGGCCTAATATCATTAATGATGGTACTTTTTCCTGAGCCGTCTGTGCCTACAAAGGCAATAATTAATCCTTTTTTCATTCAAAAATAATTTATTGCCCTGGGCCTCTAGCAGCAGGATATCTGAAGCTATGCTCTTGGCTGCCTTGGCTGAAAATTGCTCAGGAGAAAGATGACGTTGCCTATGGGCTATAGGGGGAAGCCCGACTGTCTTGCTACACGCTTTTCCATCAGCTCATGTAATTCCCTCAAAAATTCATGCTCCTCACTGGCATTTATTGAGAATTCGCACTGAATCCAACGGCTTATGGCCTGTCTTATTACACCGCATCTTTTTGCAGAAACCAGCAGCGTAGATCTTATTATGCTCAGGTAGTCGGATAGTTTCGGCTTACTTGTGACAGCAAAACCCCTGAACGCCACCTCAGAAAGCTTTTGAAGCGCCGGCCCACAAGACGCCAAAACCTTTTCATCCTTTACCATACAATAAGCCCCAGCTGGGTAGCGCAATCTGCGCAAAACTCGCAATAGCTGGCCCCTACGCGTGAGCATCGGCAGTCTTGAGTATTTATCAGAAAGTTCATTCAGGGCAGCTGAGCTCGTATCGAAGGATTCTGACAGTCCAAGCATGCACACCACTTTGCTTAAATTGTTTTGAGCATGCTCTTCGCCATTCTCATTTAAGAGCATATCGACCCTCTCTCTGATGCTTTCTAAAGGCTTGTTTTTAGCTGCAGCCTTCCACAGCATATACGCGAGCTCAGCTTTATGGTCGGGAACGAAAAATTCGCCTCCCGGGAACTGATGTCGCCCGGTTAATAACACTTGATCTTTGATCATGAGCTTGCCACGCCTGATGTAATGAGAACATACATCCAGCTGGATATAATCTTCCGGATTGTCACAACACACACAGACACAAAAAAAAGCAGTCACTTCATGTTGCAATACTTGAATCATCCGCCATCCATTTTTTCGGCAAAAATCGAATAAATGAGCAATGGTTTTTTTGAGGTTTTCGTCTTTTACGCAATAATCGACATCTGAATGGATTTCTTGTGGATACTTGTCGTACGAGTGAAGGATGACATATTCAATATGCTCTTCAGACAAAGCATGAAAATAAGAACTGAAAAAATCGACTTGGTTCAGTGAATTCATGACTATGTTTTGCCCTTGGAGCTCGTGGCTTGCTCCATATCAGCTCTGATTGGTGCGTATTTGGATATCATGCTCGCTGCTCACATGTTTAGATTGGCCCTCCATATTTCGAGCAGGGCCATAATATCTAGCAGCTAAATAGCCCAGGCATACCCAGTGTGTAATAGCAGAATGTGGAATTTCATAAGTGGCTTGTAATATGCCATTCGTCATACCTGCTATAACGATAGCAAAGCAAATTAGATCTGCGTCTCTTCTGCCCACCTTACTAAAATATGCCCTGCAGAACTTAATAACCAAAAGCCCAATAGCAAAAAACAACATTATGAATATGCCGAGTCCTAATATTCCAATTCTGCCGAGATTAGTAAACATCACATTATGTGGATAACGTGCATAACCAGTAGCATCACCATACTCAGGCCCTTGCCACGCTTCCAGAAATGGTCCTGTAATATCAGCACCAAATCCTTGCCCCCAAAACGGCGCACTCTGCATGGTGTCATCATAAATCACGGTCCACCACAGCCATCGCCAATGACTGGTTCCAGTAAAACCTGTGAACTCGCCGCCTTGTATTCCCAATGTTTCTGCTGTTCCTCCTCCAGCAATCATATTAAAGGCCAGATTTCTATCGATAAATGTTGTTACAGCCAGGGCAACCACACTCAGCGCACCAAGTATTACTGCTGGCATGATTAATCGATTAATTCTGCCAAAAAGTATAGCGCATGAGACCGCCGCCATAACAGCCAGAAGGGAGGCGGTCTTGATTGCAATCAAAGCCAAACCAATCAAGCAGGCTAGAGCTAGAAAATGTAATTTACGCCTCTCAACCCCGGCAACCAATAAGTAAAGAACGATTCCTGTGCAAAGTGGAATGTACGCATCCGTATGAGGCGCAAATCCCGGAAATACATATCCTACCCCAGATATATGGTATGCCATGGAAATCACCGACAATACGACTGCAACTTTAATCACGACCTCAAAGACTTCAACAACCCGCCTGTCGTGGAAAAGGCTATATGCAACGATAAAGAACAACGCATAGTAAGCCATGGAGCTGTCCCTAATAGCCATTAGCCTGTAAGCTTCATAGTCTACAATTAAGTGAATGCCTGCATATAACACATAAACCAACACGATTCTGTGAATCGGCGTATCAAACAAACTGAGCTGCTTTGGTCTTGCGAGCAATCCGAGCAAGGACAGGGCAAGTGCTATCTCACCAATATAGATCGGTTCAAAAGGGCTGACATAAGCGAAGCCCTTTCCTCCGAGCGCATACCCCAGGATAACGAGAAAGATCAACTTTGCATCAAGAGGAACTTTTCTCCAAAGAACCAGTATCAGCAAGACAAAGAAACCAAAGCCCAGGATGGCATTCCTAGTGGCATCTCTAAGCTCGAGAAGCGCAGATACAGCAAACATCGCCAGCAGCATCAACAATGCCAGCATGACGAGCTGTAATATCTTGTTAGTTTGCATGGTTTACTGTTTACTATATATGTTAGGAGCTGTGCTTCAAGCACACTGGCCATCTGCGCCCTCGCTTTTTATCGCAGAGCGCGCCACTCACCAGTTGACGGCTTTCTGCATGCAGCTAATTATGGAAGCGCGCCGCAGTGTTTTAGGACGATTCAGGACAAATCCAGGCAACTAGCACATAAGGCTGCCAATCAGTGTTTTGTAAAATTCTTCAAAGCCTCCATGTTCGGTATGGGGCATAAAAACCATGTAAACACCTGTTTCACCTCACGGCCAAGCCCGCTAAAGTAATAGCTTGTAATCATGATTAACAATGCCGCGAAAGGCATAAGGTAGTAGACTCCCCATTCGCCATATAATGATATTAACACGTAGGCTCCCAGAAGGTTGATTGTAAGGCAGAACAAATCGATCGCCAGGATGCGCCCCGTTCGCTGCTCTGATAATAGTTTTATTTGCGCGGGTATTGCTGCCCAGCCAAATATGAAAGTACTGCTCACTAGTGCAAATTTCATTCCCACTCCGCTATATTGCTCTCCATATAACATATCGAGAAGTGGCGCCAGGATCACGAGAGAGCCCACGACTAATAGATAGGACAATGCGGTAGTGGACTTTACAATGACTTTGAGGTGTTGCCTGATAAACTTATCAGCTCCCAACTCACTAGACTCCATATAGAAAAACAAATTGTTATGGATTACGTGGGCAAAAAATGCAGCGAACGTATACAACTTGAGCACAACAGCATAGCGCCCTGCCGACTCCATGCCCATGAGCTGACTCAGAAATATCAATCCGAGGTTGCCGCCGACCATAGTGATCACCGCACCTGCCGCCACCGGAAAAGCCTTGTTTACGAGTTTGATTGCGGCAGACCAGTCAGGCCTTGAAAACGAATAAATCATCTTCTCGGCCCTCAAATAAAAGATCATCAATGCCAGGTCGATGAAAGCAACCAACGCCAAGTTGTAATATAAATAATCAAGGCTCTTGCCTGTTATCACAATAAACACTCTGTAGGCGATAGAGGCGAATAAGCCAACAATGGCAATTTGTGCTATCTTGTCATTTCGCTGGTTTGATTTCGCTATAACTCCAAAGAGATTGATGTTGGCTATCACGCCAGCGATAAGCCCCAAGCGATAGCCTTTTATAATAATCTCGTTTGCGTCAAAATGTAGCAGAACAAAATATCCAATGATCGCAGACAAAAGGTATGCCGTGACCCGTATGAACAAAACGGCCCAGAACAGCCCCTCTCTTAAGGAGGGCTTTTTAATACACTGAGCCGCTAACAAATCATTCGTCCCCAGGGCCGCAATGACATTTACAACAGAGACATAGAATATACTCAGTGAAAACACTCCAAAAAGCTCGGGGCCATAGTGCCTGGCCACCATGGCCCCGACAAATATGCCCGAGAGAAGATTATATATATGCTGTATAAGCATATACTTCACACTGCGTGAAAATTTATTGAAACGCGTTAAGCCCATATTTCAGTGGATTGATCTATGTATGTGTCAGGGCCTTCTTGCTGCGAGCCGCAAGGCTTGCTGTGATCTGGTTTTAGAAACAACTAGCATTTGATTCTGAGCAAAGCTCTCATTGCTTCAGCCCCAACTGCACGCGGATTGTTTTTGGCCCGCGCTGGATCGAAGTGATCGATGATGGTTTGGATCTCTTCTTCTCCTTGGATACCGAGCTTTGAAAAATCAGTCTCAAGGCCGATTTGGGCCAGCTTGATGTTCAGTGCCGCCGCCGCATCATCAGCGCTATCAGCCTGGAGCATCGCTGCGATCTCCTTGAGCCGTTTCCTGACCCAGGCAGGCCCTCGTTCATCCAGACAATCTTGCTCTGTGACTGCCGCATTGAAACTCAGAAAACGAGCTGTAAGGAGTCCCACAGCATGGCCATGGGTGACTCCAAAGTAAGCTGTCATGGGGTAGGACACGGCATGGGGTGCAGTGGTTTTTGTGATATTGATTGCTTGCCCCGCCAAATGGGAAGCTTTCGCCATCTGGCCAAGTGCCTCGGCTGTGTGCTCATGAACTGCCTGCTCTAGCCACTTCCAGGAAGTGGAGATGGCCTCCCGTGCCATGTCCCTTGATACATCAGTGGAGTGAATCGACCAATACGATTCGATCCCCTGGCAAAGCGCATCCATGCCGCTGGCAGCTGCGATTTCTTCAGGCACCGTAGCAAGTAGTGAGGGAATGACAATTGACACATCAGGCAGAAGCCCATCATGTTCAACAGACTGTTTTTCCCCATCCTTGTATACCACCGCAAAGCGTGTTGCTTCGCTGCCGGAGCCCGCCGTACTGGGAACAGCAATCAGCGGCAGTCTTGAAGGGCAAAGCGCCTCATGGTTTTGATGCTGAAAAAAATCATCGGTGCGAGACGAGTCCAATCGGAAGGCTTTGAGCAGTTTTGCGGAATCGATCACACTGCCTCCGCCAAGGGCGATGATCGCCTGGTATCCTCCCTCGGAATCCACTAGCTCCATTAAACGATCAATATCTTCCACACGGGGGTTGGGATGTGTGCAAGTAAGATGGGTGACCTCCCGGTTTTGTAATATCGGCTCAAGTGCCTTCGCGGCTCCTGATTTTTGGTACATGGCATGACCTGTGACCAGAAGAATTTTGTCAGCCTTGATGAGATTGAGGTAGTCAGCCATTCTGGCCCAGCCCTCTTCTCCATGATAGTGTTGCTGATGGGACATCTATGGCGGCTTTACTCCTTCAGATGGCGCATGAAATTCTCTTTCTGCTCTGATGGGCTGATGCCTGGTCTGCCAAGATCAGGTCTGCTGCCCGGGAGCACGCGTATTTCCAGAAATGCGGGGCCAGCGGCTGACTTGATTGCATCCAGGGAATTCTTGATGCCCTGCCCATCCATCACAGTACGCACGCTTTGATATCCGCAGCCTCTGGCGATATCCGCAAAACTAATTTGGAAGCCACATGTTGGCTGCCCACCCACCGAGGCATGGCAGCCATTGTTAATTACCATATGGATAAGATTGGCCGCCCCTGACTGGGCTGTTGTTGCCATGGAGCCCATGTGCATCAATGCAGAACCATCACCATCGAGGCAGTAGACCTTCCTCTCCGGCTTGGCCAATGCAACGCCCAGTGCGATTTGGCAACAGTGCCCCATACTGCCTACCGACAGGAAATCGCTATCGTGGCCCATGCCCATTTGTTCACGTAGCTCGTAGAGCTCTCTGGATATCATGCCTGTTGCAGATACTACTGTGCTGCCCGGTTCAATGCTTTCGAGTATGGTGCGAATTGCCTCCTCCCTCGCCAGGGATAGTTCACGTTCCCCGGCTGCTTGCCGAAGCCGATAGGGGCTAAAGGCATTCTTCCCTACCAAGATCGCCACAGGCTGCCCTTGTTCGATGGTTTGCGCTCGTGCATTGGCCATCACAGTGATGGCCTCGTCTGTATCATCCGGAAGTCGATGATGGCTAATTCCCATGGCATCGAGGAGAGGGACGGTCGCGTTTCCCTGGGCAATGTGTTGTGGCTCATCTGCGACACCCGGCTCGCCTCGCCAACCAATGAGCAACAACATGGGGATACCGTACACGGAAGAGTCCGCCAGAGAGAGCAATGGGTTAATAGCGTTACCCAGGCCCGAGTTTTGCATATAGACCAGCGCCGGCTTCCCGTGTGCCAGATAGTTACCTGCCGCCAAGGCCACAGCAGCGCCTTCATTGGCCGTAATCGAGTGTCCTCGATCGGAAGATCGCTCGGCTATACATGCACAAATAGGGCTGAGCAGTGAATCAGGAACGCCTGCAAAAAAACCAATGCCGGCATTCTGCATGGCATTATAGAATGTCTCAGTATCTACCACTTTGCTAATCTTCGATAAGCCCGAGAATTTCCTGCACGGCAATGCATGACTCATCGGCCTCCTTGGAACGGCCATGCCTGAGAATGGACTCGGCAGTCTGCTTCATTGCCGGGTAGGCACTGCGCAGGAGGTGGTTCGCGTAAATCACAAGCTTGAATCCCATCTTCATCAGATCAGATTCATAGACATGATTGTATGTCGTTGGCACGGCCACAAGGGGTGCCTTCCCAACCAGTGCCTGATATGCCTGGCAAAAGTCGCGTATCTCATCCACCTCTGGTTCACAGCTGTGAATCATAATCGCATCTGCCCCTGCTGCGATGTAGGCCTGCGCCCTGTCGATGGCATCTTCCACTCCCTGCTTGGCAATCAAACTTTCCAGGCGTGCAATGATCATGAAGTCATCCGTTACCTGGGCTTTTTTACCCGCCTTTATTTTCTCCGCCATTGCTTCCTTCTCAAGAAGCGTTTGCGGGCGTGAAGTTCCATACAGAGAATTCTGTTTGAGCCCTTGCTTGTCCTCGATAATAACAGCCGAGACTCCGAGTCGCTCCAGGGATCGAACCGTTTTGGTAAAGTGCTCGGTAATACCGCCAGTATCAGCATCATAGATTATAGGTTTGGTAGTGACATCGAGAATCTCATTGATCGTTTGCGCCCTCGATGTCCTGTCGATATACTCGATATCAGGGCGTCCCTTTGCCGCCGAGTCGGTCAGGCTGCTAAGCCAGATGGCATCAAATTCCTCATACTTGCCGCCATCTTCATAATGACAGTGCTCCACGATCAGGGCCGACAAGCCATTGTGTGCCTCCATGGCCCTGACCAGCGGTTTGGCTCCTATCAAGCGGCGCAGCCTTCCCAGCCTGACACCCGGCGTAATGCCGACCTCGCGAACCGCTTTGTTGAGCGCGGTTGAGGAGAGGCCCTCGGTGTATTTCGGTTCAATGAGCTCACCTCCCCACTCCTTGAGCGCCTCAATGACCCGCGCCCTGGTTTCCTTCTGAGGCCCCTCTCTCCAATCGTCCCCATGAACAACGTAGTCAGGCCTCAGCTTTTGAAGATTAGGCACATAATCCAAAGTATCCTGGGCAATGACATGCGAAACCCCCTTGAGGTTTTCGATGATTTTTTTGCGATGTTCGAATGGCAGGTATGGCAAGCGCTTATAGCTGGCAATGGCCTCGTCGGTGAGCAGGCCGACCGTGACATCACCGTAGGTACCGGCGACATCAATAATATTGATATGCCCGGGGTGAATGAGATCTGCGCTCATTCCCACGTAGACGGATTTACTCGGCTTGGTCATATTGATGTGTCCGCAAACAGCTCAGTTTTTCATCTGGCTACGCATGGCATACCAAAGAAAGAGCGAATTGTAGGTAAAATAGCGCCGGAAAAGTCGCCGGGGTTCCCTGCAAAGACGGTAAAACCACTCGATACCGCATCCTTGGATCCAAGCGGGGGCCTGTTTGACTTCGCCTGCGTGGAAGGCAAACGCCGCTCCTATTCCAAAGTAAACGGCTGGCGGAAGGCGGTCCTTATGCTCCGCGATCCAACGTTCTTGCTTGGGACATCCCAGTCCCACCCATACCAGGTTTGCTTTTGATTCAGCAATCTTGTGACATATACGCTCAAACTCATCCTCGGGCCAATCGCCAAAGGGAGGAGAATATGCTCCCGCGATAGGTGCGCCGGGGTAATCCCGCGAGAATCTCTTTTGAAGCTCAGCGAGTGTCTCGGGAGCACCCCCAAAGAAGAAATGCCGGAGCTGCTGCCGATGCTCTGAGGCTTCAATGGTTT
The DNA here is from genome assembly GCA_964463855.1 of uncultured Verrucomicrobiales bacterium. Taxonomy (GTDB): domain Bacteria; phylum Verrucomicrobiota; class Verrucomicrobiia; order Verrucomicrobiales; family Akkermansiaceae; genus Oceaniferula. Next base: position 27,837 of record CAYXEC010000012.1, read on the forward strand.
TGAGCATCAAGGTCGGGCCATAGACCCGGTCTGTGAGTTTTTCCTCTTGTTGAAGATGGCGGTTGAGCATCCAGACAAGTGGCATGCCGTCAGGACAAACCAGGTCGAACTGCGCCATGACCTGACCAAAATCCGGGTCGTGCCGCGCGAGGGCGGCCACATGTGTATTGGCCGCTTCCAGCGCATAAGCACGGTCGCCGGCCATTGCCGCTGAATGAATCCACTCAATGGCCTCCTGATAATTGGTGGCGGCTACCGGTAAGCCGATGATATCGATCGTCTTTGGATAGGTGATTGTCATAGACAATACGGCTCAATGGCGCGCATGGCATCGTCTTTCTCCACCGCCGCGTCTCTTGCATCCTGCGAATCAAACAGATAAAGAGCATAGCCACCATGTCCGCCCCCGCAATATTTGCGGGCGATCGAACCCTGGACCTTGGGCAGTTCTGCCATGCCTTCGCCAAGTTGGGCCTCGTAGTAAAGTGCCACGCCCCCGGCGAGTTTGTCCATGTCCTCTCCCAGAACTCCCTCTCGAGCCAGTTTGGCAGAGGCCTCGATTTTATCATAGTCACGGTTCTTGTCGGCAAAGCTAGGGGTGTCATGCTCGTGGCCCGTCCAAAGTATCGCCATCCGGCCTGCCAGCATATCCCCGTTTCTTTTGAAATCCAGCACGGGCCGCTCGCCACTGCGCCAGACGCAAAGGCCGGTCTCACGTATTACCGCAGGATCCTGCCAGCCAACCCCGAGGTCAAGCTCAGCTTCCACCCCATTCTCCCCGTTAAGCAGGGCCCATGCTCCACTGCCGCCAAGGCCCGAGCGCTTCTCGTAATTCCATTCACGCAAGCTGACCAGCGGTGAAATTGCACAGTTGACAATGTATGCGCCTTCACGCGCGTGTTTGGGCACATCAAGCCATCCCCCGGCAAAGTCAACACGCAGTGGAGATTTGGTGGGGGCCTTCACCCACTTGACAATACCTGATGAGGAAACCGGTTTGAATTTGGGCGGGGTTTTTGCAAGAACGACATACTTGGCGCCGACTTGCTCACAAAGTGCTTTTTTGAGATCCGCGTACTGATCGTCCTCCGTAACGGCAAGAATATCGGGTTTGGCCTCTAGAAAGTAGCTTTTGAAGTCGAGCCCCACGTCACTATCCGTGCCAATGACAACCTCATCAACCATCCGCAGCCCCTCAAGCACCACTTTCTTGTGCTCGTCAGGGATGGATGGCCGTCTCTGCTTGTGATGCCAGAGCACTTCCTCCGATGCAAAACTCACGGTGAGATGATCTCCCAGGGCCCTCGCCTCCTCAAAAAACTGCAGATGCCCGGCATGGATGATGTCGTAGCATCCGGAGATGAAAACCCTTGTCATAATATGTGATTTGATGGTCGCGGGCTCAGCCCTGATCTTACACTACCTTGCGAAAGTAATCGATGGTCATGTCCAGTCCCTCATCCAGAGTGATCGTCGGCTCCCAACCGAGATGTTTTTGAGCAAGGCTGATATCCGGTTGTCTCTGTTGCGGGTCATCTCCGGGAAGCGGCTCATACACAAGCTTGGAGGATCCGCCCACTTTGGTGAGCACCTTGTCGGCGAGCTCAAGCATGGTAAATTCTCCCGGATTTCCTATGTTAATTGGCCCAATGACCTCGTCCTGATTCATCAGCCGGACAAAGCCCTCAATGAGATCATCCACATAGCAAAAGGACCGCGTCTGCTTGCCATCGCCGTAAATGGTGATGTCCTGCCCACGCAGCGCCTGACAGATGAAGTTGGACACGACACGGCCATCATCAGGATTCATCCGGGGCCCGTACGTGTTGAAAATCCTGACGATTCTTATATCGACACCATTCTGTCTATGGTAATCCATGAACAGGGTCTCCGCGGCACGTTTGCCCTCGTCATAACATGAACGGATGCCGATGGGGTTGACGTTGCCCCAGTAGCTCTCCGGCTGGGGATGCACGGCGGGATCACCGTAGACCTCCGAGGTGGAGGCTTGGAAGACACGTGATTTTGTGCGCTTCGCCGCACCCAGACAATTGATCGCGCCCATCACCGAAGTCTTGATGGTCTTGATCGCATTATACTGGTAGTGCGGGGGGGAGGCCGGGCATGCAAGGTTGTAGATTTGATCGGTTTCCACTTTGAAAGGGTCGATCACATCGTGCCGCAGTAATTCAAAACGGGGATGATCACGCAAATGCTCCACATTGGCTTTAAAGCCTGTAAAGTAGTTATCCATGCAGATCACCTCGTTGCCCTCATTGAGAAGCCGTTCACAGAGGTGGGAGCCAAGGAATCCGGCACCGCCGGTTACAAGTATACGTTTCATGAAAAAAATAAGTCAGGATAGACCACAGGCATAGTAATGGAATGTATGCATCCCGGAAAGGATGAAACCCGTTCCCTAGCCTTTACCGATGGAGTAGACCTCAAAGCCTTGTTTACCCAGTCTCTCGTGATCGAGAATGTTGCGCCCATCAAACAGGAACGCCGGCTTGAACATGTTGTCATAAACCTTGGCAAAGTCTGCCTCCTTGAACTCGTCCCACTCTGTAAGCAATGCGATACCGTGCGCTTGATGAGCTGCCTCTTCACAGGAAGAACACAGATGCAGCTGGGAATCAATAACCTCCTGGCTGACTCCCGCATAGCGGAGATCCTCGTGAATCATGGAAACAGGAACACGTGGGTCGTAAAGGGCAATATGTGCGCCTTCCATCATCAAATCACGGCACACATAGATCGAAGCGGATTCACGCGTGTCGTTGGTGTCCTTCTTGAAGGCGAAGCCCCAGACCGCAATGCGTTTGCCGCGAACCGTGTTGAACAAGGTCTTCACAATCTTCTCTGAGAAGCGTGATTTTTGCCAGTCATTCATCTTGATCACCTGGTCCCAGTAGCGGGCCACTTCCGGCAAGCCAAAGTGTTCGCACAGATAAGTCAGGTTGAGGATATCCTTTTGAAAACATGACCCGCCAAAGCCGACAGAGGCCTTGAGGAATTTGGGCCCAATGCGCGAGTCCGTGCCTATGGCACGCGCCACCTCATCCACATCTGCGCCTGTCTTCTCACATAGCGCTGAAATGGAGTTTATCGAGGAAATCCGCTGTGCAAGAAATGCATTTGCCACGAGTTTGGAGAGCTCCGATGACCAAAGATTGGTTGTCAGAATGCGCTCCCTGGGAATCCATTGATTATAGACACTGACCAGAGCCTCTACAGCAGCATCTCCCTCGGGGGTGCGCTCACCACCAATGAGAATACGGTCTGGATCATTCAAGTCGTCAATGGCCGTGCCTTCTGCAAGAAACTCGGGATTGGAAAGCACCTGAAATTCCCCGTCCCCGGCATTGGCATCGAGGATTGTGCGCATCGCCTCCGCTGTGCGCACAGGAATCGTGCTTTTTTCAACAATGATTTTAGGCCCCTTGGCCACCTTGGCAATCATGCGGGCCGCCGATTCAATGTAACAAAGATCCGCTGCACGGCCAGCACCCATGCCATAGGTTTTGGTGGGTGTGCCCACGGCAACAAAGATAATGTCAGCATCAGCAATGTGCTCTTCGACATCCGTTGAGAAAAACAAGTTCCTGCCGCGTGCCTCGCCAACGACCTCATCCAGGCCCGGTTCGTAAACCGGAAGTGCATCCGAGTTCCAGGCCGCAATACGATCAGCGTTGAGGTCGACGACATCCACCCGGATGTCCTTACATTTGGCGGCGATCATTGCCATGGTCGGACCACCGACGTAGCCCGCGCCAATACAACATATTTTTTTAGGTGTATTCATGATAGAGATAGGGTGTGAGGGAAAAAGCTGCAGAGCAGATCGCGCGTCACTCTGATCAATCCCTGATTAAGGTGCAGAGCGAAGCGTTCCCGAGAGGGAAGATTAATATTAAAAATATTATGAATGTCAAGGCCTGCTTTGTATTTTTTGTAAAGCAGCCCCGGTTGTGCTAGGCGATCATGCCCGCGGCAACCGTCTCATTGGTTTGCGCATCAATGAGAATGAAAGAGCCTGTGGTGCGGTTGCGCTTGTAGCGATCATGGATCAATGGCGCTGATGTTCGCAGGGTAATCCGGCCAATGTCATTGAGGCGGAACTCCAGATCATCCTCAATCTTGTGCAAGGTGTTGATGTTCACCTTGTAATTGACATCCTTGATGATGGCTTTGACCTCACGGGATGTATGGCGCAAGATATACTTGCCGCGTGAGGCCATCGGCTTGTCGGAAAACCAGCAAATCATCGCCTCGATGTCCTGCCCCACATTTGTTGGGTTGTTGGTTTTAACAATCATGTCCCCCCGGGATATGTCGATTTCATCCTCCAAGGTAATCGCCACCGAGAGCGGGCTGTAAGCCTCCTCGATTTCCTTCCCGTCCATGTGGATGGACTTGATTTTACTGGTAAAGCCCGAGGGTTGCACCGTGATGTCGTCACCGGGTTTGAACACGCCTCCAGCGACTCTCCCAGCATAGCCGCGGAAATCATGCCATTCGTCTGACTGGGGGCGAATCACCCACTGCACGGGAAAGCGTGCCTCGACGTGGTTTTCCTGGTTGCCCACATAGACGGTTTCGAGATGATAAAGTAGTGATGAACCTTCATACCAAGGCATGTTCTCTGAACGATCCACTACGTTGTCCCCCTTGAGTGCGCTCATGGGAATAAAACTGACATCGACAAAACTATCCAATCTCGACGCGAAATCCTTATAGTCATGCACAATCCGGTCGTAGACCTCCTGGGAATAATCCACGAGATCCATTTTGTTGACAGCCACGACCACGTGCTGAATGCGCAGCAGGCTTGCAATAAAGGAGTGACGGCATGTCTGCTCAATGACTCCCTTTCGCGCATCAACCAGAATGATGGCAAGGTTTGCCGTCGATGCTCCCGTGACCATGTTGCGGGTGTACTGAATATGGCCGGGGGTGTCTGCGATGATGAACTTGCGCTTGGGTGTCGCAAAATAACGATAGGCAACATCAATGGTGATCCCCTGCTCGCGCTCGGCTTTCAAGCCATCGGTGAGGAGCGCCAGATTGATATTCTCGTCCCCCCTCTGCTTGCTGGATTGCTCGACAGCCTCCATCTGGTCTTCAAAGGTGTTCTTTGAGTCATAGAGAAGCCTCCCGATGAGTGTCGACTTGCCGTCATCCACGCTGCCTGCGGTGGTGAAGCGCAAGAGATCCATATCGAGATATCCTGATGTGTCTGTATTGCTCATGCTAAAATAGTGCTAAAAATTTGCTTGGTGTCTGGCTCGCCTCCAATGGCCTAAAAGTAGCCCTCCTTCTTACGGTCCTCCATCGCTGTCTCAGAGCGCTTGTCATCGGAACGAGTGCCTCGCTCGGTCTGTCGCGCCGAGGCCACTTCCTGAATAACGGCATCGATGTCCGCTGCTGGAGACTCAACCGCTCCAGTGCATGTGGCATCGCCAATGGTACGGAAACGGACTACTTTCTTCTCCACCGTCTCGTTGTCCTGGATGGTGACAAAGTCCGTCACAGCGAGCAAGGCCCCGTTGCGCTCGAAGACATCCCTCTCGTGGGAAAAGTAAAGGTTGGGCAAATCAATATTCTCTTTCTTGATGTATTGCCAAACATCCATTTCCGTCCAGTTGGAGAGCGGGAACACGCGGAAGTGTTCCCCATGGTGCTTGCGACCATTGAAAATATTCCAAAGCTCAGGGCGCTGGTTCTTGGGGTCCCACTGGCCAAAGTCGTCACGATGGGAAAAAAAGCGCTCCTTGGCGCGGGCTTTTTCCTCATCACGACGCCCGCCACCCAGCGCTGCGTCAAACTGATGCTGCTCAATAGCGTCAAGAAGGGTCACGGTCTGGAGCGCATTGCGGCTCGCATTGGCGCCTTTTTCCTCGGTCACGCGCCCCTCGTCAATGGACTTCTGGACACTAGCCACCACCAGGCGCGCTCCGATTTTATCAACAAAAGCATCCCGGTATTCCATCGTTTCGGGGAAATTATGCCCGGTGTCCACGTGCATGAGAGAAAAAGGAATTTTAGCGGGCGTGAAGGCCTTGAAGGCCAGGTGCGCCATGACAATGGAATCCTTTCCTCCCGAAAAGAGCAGCACCGGGTTTTCAAATTGGGCCGCTGTTTCCCGCAGCACGAAGATGGCCTCAGACTCGAGGTGGTCGAGATGGCTTAGTGAGTAATTAGACATGGATTAATCAGGTGTTGGATATTTTTTGATGAATGGATTCCAGCAGGAGGATCACGCTTTCTGTCACCTCTTGCGCTTCCGTGTCGATAATGAGATCGGGCGCCGCCGGCTCCTCAAAGAGGCTGTCTTTACCGGTGAAATTTTCTATCTCGCCACTGGCTGCTTTCGCATACAGGCCTTTGACGTCCCGCTGTTCGCAAAGGTCATAGCTAGCCTTCACATAGACCTCGTGGTAATCCGCGCCGATAATGTCACGAGCAAGATCACGCAGCTCCTGCCGAGGCGTGATTACCGAGACCAGGGTGATGATCCCCTGGGCAGCCAGAATTTTTGACACATGCGCCACGCGTCGAATATTCTCGCGACGATCATCATCTGAAAATCCCAGGTGCTCATTGAGGCCGGTGCGCAAGTTATCACCATCGAGGATAGTGGTCATGCGGCCCTGTTGATGCAGTACTTTCTCGGCAGCGTTCGCAATGGTCGATTTGCCTGACCCGGACATGCCGTACAACCATACCACCACGCCTTTCTGGCCGAGGAGCTTTTCTTTGCTCTCACGGGCAAGTTGCCTGCTGAACTCGGGGTGAATGTTTTCGTGTGGTTGGCTCATGACTTCACAAGTTTTTGCTCAGTGCTTTTCTGGGGGAAGGCGGATGTGCAGCAATTCCCTCAATGATGCAAGAAAAAAATCATTGGTATGTTTATCAACTTACTAATGATTTGACGGTGTTTACAAGCACTGTGCAGTGATCTGGCTCACTTTTACTCGGGCACGCATCCGCCCGCGGTCACTTGGTCATATTTCCGACCAAAACCATCACCTTGAATGTAAAAACACAATGATAGTAAAAGAAGATTGAGAAACAACCTCTTTCACAAGTGTCACATCAACATGTCTTGGCGATTTGTTCAATAAAAAATGAACAAATTTGTCAGGGCTAATCATCAAGCTGGCTAAGATAGCTGCGCTGCCTGGACCGCATCGCCTACTAGATCGAAGCAAATTTTCGATCTATGGCTTCAATCACGGCTTTTTCAAGAGGCTCATTGCGCATGCGCTCAACAACCTCTACCGAAAACCCGTTGGCGATCAGACGGCGGGCCCTCTGCGGTTGAATGCCTCTTGCCCGGAGATAAAAAATCTCGTCGTCACTGATGCTGGCACTGGTACTACCGTGAGAACATTTTACCTGATCCGCATTGATTTCGAGGCCAGGCATGGAATTCGCCTCCGCTGTGTCCTCCATCAAAAGATTGCGGCATGTCTGGTATGCGTCGGTGTAGTGCGCGCCTTCATCAACAAGAATCAGGCCTGAGAAAATAGTCCGGGATGTGCCGTAGAGGGTATTTTTGTAGAGCAGGTCACTGTTGGTGTGCGGTGCTGCATGATGCTGATAGGTGCGCTGGTCGTATTGTTGGGTGCCGCTGGGAATTGAGCAAGAGAGCATGTCGGAGTGAGCCCCCTCACCGCTCATAAGGCTGATGGATTCATTTCGCGCCCACTGCGCTCCGGTATTGAGAGTGAAGCCCACAGCATGGGCATCACGGCACACCTCCGTCGCATTAATCTGGATCATCCGGCTGTGCAGATTGAGTTCCTGAATAGCACAGTAACTCAGTTTTGATCCCTCCCCTGCAATGAGGTCGTTAACCGCAATGCACCAGGCGGCATCCGCATCATTGGCACTGACAAAATGATCAATCACACTGACCTCTGCATTTTTCCCAGTGACAATCAAGGTATGAGGAAACGCAATCTTGTGCTCGCCGCCAATAACATGGTGCACCTCAATGGGCTGCTCAACCTTGACGCCGTCTGGCACGTGGACGAAAAGCCCGCTATTGACGTGTGCCTTGTGCAGCGCGGCAAACTTCGCAGAACCAAGCCTGATGTCACTGCGCATGAAATACTGCTCTACCAGATCTCCATGCTGCTGCAGGGCCTGCTCAAAGGGCAAGCAGATCACCCCTTCTGGCAACTCCGGTATCTTGTAGGCAATATTGCTGCTTTGCTCGGGGGCATACCCCTCGAAATCCAATTGCTTGAGATTGCCAAACCGCCAAGTCTCATCCTTGCGGGCAGGCATCGGCAAACTATCGTAATGTTTCAGGGCAGCTTCTTGCTGCTCGGTGAACCATGCGGGCACTGTCATTGTAGTCGTCATCGGTAACAAAAATCCTTTCTAGCTGTTTCCTCACATGAGCAGCACTTAGCCCACCGAACCCTCCATCTCCAGATCGATGAGCCGCTTAAGCTCAACACTGTACTCCATCGGGAACTCGCGAACCAAATCGTTAATGAATCCATTCACTGCCAGGCTCATCGCTTGCGCCTCGCCAATACCGCGTTGCTGCATGTAGAAGAGCATTTCCTCACTCACTTGGCTGACACTGGCCTCGTGTTGCGTGACATGTTGATTCCCTCGCACGGTGATCGCAGGATAGGTATCGGTTTTGCTGTTCGCATTAATCATCAGCGCATCACACTCGGTGTTATTTTTACAGCCTTTGAGGTGTTTGGGAATGAGCACCTGACCACGGTAGGTTGCGCGTCCCTCACCGACGGAGATGGATTTGGAAACCACATTCGATGTGGTATTATCGGCAGCATGAATCATCTTCGCCCCGGTATCCTGATGCTGTCCATTGTTTGCCAGCGCAATGGAGATCACTTCACCACGGGCGCGCTCGCCCTTCATGACGACACCGGGATATTTCATGGTGAGACGCGAGCCGATGTTGCAGTCGATCCAGCGCACCTCGGCATCTTCGTGGGCGAGGCCCCTCTTGGTGACGAGATTAAAGACATTTGAGCTCCAGTTTTGCACGGTCACATACTGGATCTTGGCGCCCTTCATGGCAACGAGCTCAACCACAGCAGAGTGCAGGGTTGTTGTCTCAAACTTGGGTGCTGTGCAGCCTTCCATATACATCACCTCAGCTCCTTCGTCAGCGATGATAAGCGTGCGCTCGAACTGGCCGAAGTTCTCAGAGTTGATTCGGAAGTATGCCTGCAGCGGGTGCTTCACCTTAAGCCCC
>CAYXEC010000013.1:0-36389 GCA_964463855.1 uncultured Verrucomicrobiales bacterium
CCGGCAATCATGGCGCAAAAGGCCCCGGCAGCAATGACCATGATGATCTTTTTGCGCTTCTCCTTGCTCAGGGCCTCATTGATGACCTCTTCCCGCTTGTCGAGGAATGCATCCCGGCTTCGGTCCCGGGCGTTATCCATGAAACGCAGAACCTCAGCGCATTCACTCCATGCTGCCATGATGCGGTCTTTTTCGGTCATTTCCCGCTTGGCGCGTTTGGAAGCCTCGGCAATGGCACGGTTGACCCTCGCCGGATCCAGGCCCACACCTCCGGCCTGGACGTGGAAACCCGAGGGGTCTCCGGGCACGTAGAAAATAACACACCATACCGGCGCCCTTGACCAGGCCTCGCCCAAGGTGCGTGCATAGGTGCTGGCCCCCTGCACCGGATGCCTGGGCTGGGTTACGATGTAAATATCGATCTGGTAGTCATCATATTGGCGGGCAAGCTCGATCTCAAGGCGGTCCTCTTCATTTGCATTCAACCACTTGGCAGAGTCAAAGATATGGGTGGAGGGACGCGGAGGAATCATCGAGTCATCGACATCATAGCTCTCCTCCTGAGCCAGAACAGTTACCGGCATCAACAGGCAGAAAAGCAGCAGGCAGAGCCCAATGGTATATCCCGATTTCATCTCTATTTCTGGCTGAGTTTCTGCATCACATCCTGCGCGGACTTGCGCAACAGCTGGTTGGCATCCTTGACAAAACCTGAGAGCGAGGTCCGGTAATCCTTGGCGATCATGTCCGGAATCATCATTTTCAGCGCATCCTGCCAGTCAGCATCATTCATGAATGCCTCAATGGCGTAGCCCGGCGTCAGGGACAAGAGCTCCCGCTTCACGTCCATGAGCAAGAGAATCCTCCAAGCCCTGTTCTCCTCCCCCTGGCCCGCTTGAAGACGACATGCATTCATCATCCAGAAACCAAATTCCGACAAGCTGACCGGGTCATCGAGCTCGACCGTGCAGATCGTAAGGCTCACCTGGGGAAATTGCCGCTCCAACCTGTCGATGAATTGGCCAATCTCACCCCGGGCAGCCGCATTAAACAATTTCGCGTTATCCATCCAGCGCTCCATGACGGGCGGATCAAATGGAAACTTCTCAACGGAGCGGTGCGCGTCAAACTGGCAATTGGGACATTTCAGGGAGTCTTCCTTGAACCTTATCAGGCACGATGGGCACACCACCGATGCACGGTTAAAGATGTGAGCCGGATAGAGCCTCTTTTTGTCCTCGGTTGATGTCTTGACCTCTTCTGTCACAGTAATGCCGTATTATTCTTCCTGTTGTGCTTCTTGCTGATCCGGATCACTCCCGGCGGAGGCTTTTGACTCCGCCCCTGGGTCCGGATGCACTTGCTTGTCAGCACTGTTTTGAGCCTTGGCGGTTTTCTTGCCGGCTGTTTTCTTTTTCACCTGTGCCGGCGGCACAGCCTCATTATTGCTGAGCTCCTTGGCAGCATGCAAAGTACCATCGGAAAAGAACAACACGAAGCCCTCGTTAATGAGCCAATGCAGGTCATGATACCAGGTGTGGCGCGTGGCGTCTTCAATGTCGGGGGGAAGGCAGTCTTTCCAGAGCTGGTCGATATTGCCTCCGGGATGATCAATGACCCAGTGAAACATCTTCGAAGGGCGGTCTGCCATGAGCAGGTCATCGGGGACGTGACGTGGTCTTGCAGGGCCACAGTGAAGGCGCTTCTTCCACTTGAACACGGCCAGGTGGCGGCCACTCATCTGACGGCATAGGATCGATGCCAGATTACCCGGATAGCGTTTTTCCTCCGCGACAGTGTTTCTGAGCAAGCCCATCAAAGCGGGACTGATCATCCTTGGCGGAATGTTGGCAAGGGCGGAAACAGTTTTACCCCCATAGAACTCCTTGTCAAAACCATGGCCTGAAAAGTGCTGCTCCACCTCACGGTAATTGTCGAGGATGGCAAGGGTTTGCTCAGCAGCCGGTACGGGCGCAGCGGGTTCCCTCTCTTGGCTCTGCGGCTCTTCCGAGAGCACCGGTTCCGACTGTTCAGATTGCGCGGCTTCAGCCTCTGGAGCTGGCTCCTCCACCTGTTGGACTGGCTCCTCCACCTGTTGGGCTGGCTCCTCCACCTGTTGGGCTGGCTCCTCCACCTGTTGGGCTGGCTCTTCCACCTGTTGGGCTGGCTCTTCCACCTCCTCCTGCACTGACTCCGGCTCCGGCTGTGCTGCCTTGGGTCGCCAGCGCTTGCGCTTACACATCGCGTCGATCCATTCCTGAACCGCCTCCTCGCCATGTTCCATGATGATTTTGCTCTTGTAGCGCTCAAGCGGCATGTTGGCAAACTTCTCCCGGTGAAGATCAAGCAATGCCTGTTGGTAGCCATGGTGATTGGGCGGGCCGATTAATTGCTTGCTGATGCCGCAACGTGCCACCGACTGAAAATTCCCACTCGGTGGATCCACTTCGGTGATCTCTTCATCGTAGTATTGATCGATCAGCTTGGAGGAGCGGAAATGATCCATGCATTCTTTCTTGCTCTGCCAGACGGAGTGATCTGTTTCACTGCGGTAGAGCGGCTGGTCGGCACTTTCAAAGATGACATGAAAGCGGTCCAAGGCCCCCAATACCAACCATGCGAGATCAAAGACAGAATGCGTTCTTCCTGTGGCCGATATTTGTTTGGCCATGGCATCAAGACCCTCCTCAATGGGCATGATCCTGGCGGTGACGCCTTCAGGTGGTGGCACGTGCGGCACGTGCTTGCGCTCGCGATCTCCTTGAGAAAAGTCTTTGCGTCCACGGCCTTTGTGATGCCCGCCACGGCGATCGCCACCGGCTTCTCCATGCCGGTCCTGCCTCTCGGCTGAGGGGCCACGTCGATGGCCCGGATTACCCGGCTGCCTGCCTCGTGATGGAGCAGAGGGTTTGGACGGCGGCTTGGACGATGATCCCGAATGAGACTTCCCCTTGCTGGGTGCACGGCCCTTGCTACCCTGGTCGGGACGCGCCCACGCGGGACCAAAGTCCAAAGCACTCAGGTCTGGTGCGGGCTCACCATTGTCGGGCGTCGATCCTTTTTTACTCATAATCCTGGTGATACTCTTGCATGTTCCCACGCGAAACGGAAGCATTCATATGAAGAAGTTCGATGGTTTTTTGCACCGCTTTTTCATGGCCGGCCAGAACACCCAGCGCTCTCTGGGCCATGTCCCGGGCACGTCCCCTGTCACCTAACAAATCCTTTATTACCCGTGCAAGCCCGGATGGATTTACCATTGTGGTAATGGCATTCGCATCACGCAACATGCTTGCCAGAGGTTCAAAGTTCCCCATATGTGGTCCGGTGATGACGGGCACTCCGGCCATGATCGCCTCTGCGGGGTTTTGCCCCCCTTGCGCCAACCAGCTTTTACCAATCAGCACCAGATCGGCATGCGCTGTCCAATCACACAACTCACCGGTGGCGTCAATGACGAGGCATGCCTTGGCAGCATCTTCAGGGGGCTGGTATTGACTGCGTAGCACGACCTCAAATCCGGACGCTTCCAAGTCAGCGACCACCTCTGCCCGCCTCTCTGCATGTCGAGGCACCACCACAAGTAGTGCCTCGCTGCCCGACTCAAGCAAGGATTGCCCAATTAACTTTTCCTCCCCGGCGTGACTGCTGGCAATGAGCACGACCTGGCGGGCACCCCCGGTGTGAGGGGCAAAATCATCCAGCAATGTCTGAAACTCAGGCCTCTTGCAAGGCGCCTTTCCTCCCGAGGGATCAAACTTGATACTGCCGGTCACATGAATCTTGGATCGGGGAATGCCGAGATTCTCAAAACGCCTTGCATCACCCTCATGCTGCACGCAGACCAAATCCACCATCGCAAACCAAGGCTGCACCCATGCCCTGTATTTCATGAATCGCTTCTCAGAGCGTCTCGACAAGCGCGCGTTGACCATCGCCACCGGAATGCCCATACGCCTCGCGGTGTTGACCAGGTTCGGCCACACTTCCGCCTCGATGAGAACCAATTGCCTCGGCTCGAAACGACGCATGACTCCCCGTAGAATGCACCCGAAATCGAGTGGGCTGTAGATGACACGCACGGCAGCCGGGGCATTCTCACGAGCCACTGCGTGCCCGGTGGAAGTGGTTGCAGCGAGCACCACCTTGAGGTCCGGCTCTTGCTCCATCCACTGGCTGATGAGTTTGAGGGCAATAAAAACCTCTCCTACCGATACCGCATGAATATAAATTACATCACGGGGTTCCGATGATGGATCGATACTGAAATGACCGAAACGCTCCGACAATCCAGTGCCGTAGCCTCCCCGCCTCCACATTTTGAGCAGCCACGCAGGGAAGGCCACGATGAAAAACACCGGCAAGAGCAAATTATAAATGATCAGAACCAGGGAGCGGGACATCTCAGGACATGTTAGCGATTCAGCTGCGCTTGGTAAATTAGAATTCCAGAACCTCCATAAGACCTCTTGTCGAGCAAGTTCCAGCCATCATAAGCACTGCGCTTGTTCGTACTGGCATCTTCCATGATGAGCAAGCCCTCCGCGGACAGGCACTGAGGCAGGCTTTCATGGACGAGCAGCTGCTCAATGTAATCCACCTCCCCCCGGGCTTTGCAATAAGGCGGATCGGCAAAAATAAGATCATACTCACCAGAAGGGGTCTTCAGCACACTGAAAACATCACCCACAACCACCCTTCCCCCGGAGAGACTTAAATCCTTCAGATTGCTGGTAATGGCTTTGCGGGCTTCCTTGCTTTGATCGACAAACACGCAAGAGCTGGCACCACGGCTCAAACACTCCAGCCCCAGGGCTCCCGAACCTGCAAACAGATCCAGCACCCGGGCATCCTGCACCCGTTGCCCAAGAATCGAAAACAATGCCTCACGCAATCGATCGGTACTTGGACGTGCAACCGACCCGGGAACCCGGATCTTACGTCCCCCCGCCGTGCCACTGATGATTCTCATGACTCCAGGTCTTTTGGTTCAGCGGGCACTGTCTCACTCTCCGGTTGTGGCTGCAGAAGCGGGGCGTCTTCTGGCAAATCTTCCGCGGGCTGCATGATCAAACCAATCAATTGGCGCAAGGGCATGGCAGCGTGTTGCGGCCCGGCATCAATGACAGGGTCAAAAATACTGCCGCTGATGACAAGATCCCTCACCTTGCGGTCAGGTGTAACCATATTATACCACCACCAGGTATCAGCCATGCCAGCCCGTTTGAAGCTTTTCTCCATGACCTCTGCCACCTCCGGTGATGCCACGAGACGCGTGATACTGATGAGGCCACCACGCATCGATACGCGGCCGTTACCCAATACCGAGAGATCCTCGCCTAACATCTTGAAGCCCATCAAGTGTAATTTCCCCTGGTGAAGAACGACGGGGAAATACATCGCGTCAAAGGTGACCCGGGGCCGCCCGCGGCCGGCCTGCATGGTTACACTCTCCCCCACCAGTATCGCCTCCGCCCTCCAACTCAGCGGACTAGCCAGCATGCCAAGCATTCTGAAACGTGCTGCAAGCATTTCAGCACTCGCGTGCACCGAGCGCTTTTCCAAGGATGCCAGAGACTCGACTTTCTGCGGCTTGATCACCATATCCACGAGGAAGGGAAGAAGGCTTTTGCTGTTTGTAATTCCAAGTTGCACACGCATTACCACCTGAACCCCCCCAAGATCCAACTCTCTCTCCTCAATCTCAAGACGCGGCCTTTTCCAAGCCAGCGCCTGCTTGAAGTCCGGCATTGCACCAAGGCCCGAGACCTGCATGCCTGCCACTTGCACATAGCCCCCGGCATCTTCACCCGAAACCGGCATATCCACTGAGAGCTTCTCTATAGTGCACACATCCATCTGCCTGGATGTGGAAAACAAGCGAATACGGGCGTCCTTGATTCGTATGCGTGTTGGCAAGCCCGCAGCGGGACGCTCGAGAGCCGCTGGTGCCGGCTTGTCCATGGTCTGTTGCTGTTGAGCCAGAACCTGAGAGACCAGAGCCGGTGGCTTTCCCACCTGCGCGTAATCAGCAAGACTTGCTGTTGAAGGCGGTGGCGCAGGACTGGTTTGTTGTGGAGCTGCCGCCAGGGCCGGCGGCTCAGGCGGGAGCTTGTCCCTGACCTCGCTTCCGGCCGGCAGTGCCGTGAGCAGTTCAAGCGGCAGCTCGATCACAGGCTCAATGACGGCCAGTTCGCGCACACTGAGCTGTCGCCTCAGCAGGGCTTTCCAGTGAGGCCTAAGCTTGATCTTGTTGATCGTTGCAACCGGGTGCTCCGACTCACCCGGCACGAGGACACGGGCACTTTTCAGTGTCACCCCAGCCCACGGCGACCACGTGATCGATCCGACCTGCCACTCCAGCCCCGTGCGTTGACCGAGCTCTTTCTCAGCCATGCCCGTTGCCCACGGGGATAGAAGCCACAAATTGGAACCGATGAAACCGGCCAAGACGATGAGAGGCAATAGGATGAGAGCCCGCCAAAGAATGCGGCAAGCCACTTGATACCATGCTGCCGGCACATTGCCACCATCATCATCCAAGGCCATCATTTACCGGTTGGGAGGAGTAAAGCGGATCACCAAACTCTTGTCAGCAAGGCGACGTCCGGATGTACTCTCTTGTAGTCGATAGATCAGCAGAGAATGCTTTCCATCCTTGTATGTCCCGAGTGCCAGATTTTCTCTCGTGGAAATAAATTCGCTCTTGTTCTCGTAGCGCCATTCCTGACCCGTCCAAGCACCGAGGATACTTCGCTCCTCCGCATTAATGTCATCAATGCGCTTGAGCTCCCCGTTGGGAGATCTGAAGTTGCCTGTATCTGGGTTGAACCGAAGCAGAGAGATCGTCATGCCCACTCCACTGACTCGAATCATCCACTCGCCGGGCTTGGGTTCCTCAAGGCGAATCACCACCTGCTGCCTGGTCTTGAACTGCCTCTGGTCCCAGAGCTTGAGATAGTCCTCGTATTCCTCCTTGCTGAGCCCAAGGTTTTGATGCCATGGCAGCGGGATTCCGGGTTTCGCCTCCCTGGAGAATTCAGCATACCATTCCGGATTGTCCTTGGCTGCTGTCTGGACCTTGGCAATGTACTTGTTAATTTCTTCGGGCGGCATGATGGCACCCACTTCACCAGCCACCGTTGTCTCTTTATCAAAGTAGCTTGCAAGTATCTCCGGCACCTCAGAATCTGCAGCTGCCGGCACGCACGACAGGACCAGGACACCAACAGTGCACAAGACACTCAAGATACATGTTGGGGGGTGGAAAAAACTCGATAAGGACACGCTCGGAAATCTCATAGCCTGATGTTAAAGACGATCTGCGTCGGGCAAGTTAGCTGCACGCAGGGCAAGTGCAAGCGCCAATCTCAAACGGCCACTGTCCTGATTGAAGGGCTCTGCAGCCGGGCAGTTCTGAACCGTCCGCTCTCCATTACCTCTGGATGCGGAAAATATGCTCTTCGGGCTTGGAGCGGTTTGAATAATCCCGCGCTCTGTGCATCTGATATTCCGGGTTGTGCCTCAGCAGATCGAGTTCGCGCTTCTTTTCGCTCTTGATCTTTTCCACGCTCGCCAGCTTTTGCCTGGCTTCTTTCAATTCAAGCTTGCTCTCACCAAGTCTGTTGTAAGGTGCCCAAACCGTCACCAGAAAAGCAAGGGACCCCATGAGAACCAGCATACAAAAAGCCAGGCGCACACTGGCATTCATGCGCTCAGTGCGGGCCATGACCTTGTTATAACCGTGGTGCCGGGAAGCTCTCGGCCTACTCTTACTCTTCCTCTTCACTGGGAAAACGGGTGATTGCAGAGCACAATGCTCGGTTGGATTCTACCTATTTCTTTAACAAAACCAAATTAAAAAAACGCACCCATCCAAATATCCCACAGCACAGATACAGCACAGGCGAAATCCAGAATGAGAACGGAGGATATGTTGACAATCCTGTTAAGACTTCGCCCTTGCATCGGTCTGGTTCTTGCTCCATGCCTCATACAGTATTTTTTGGTCATCGCATCATCTTTACCTGCTTCCTCTCTGCAAAGCCCACAATCCCCCCTGCACTCTCCACCCCACTTTGCCATCGATGTCTGCGAATCCCATTTTCCAGGAGGCCAACTCACTCACAAACATGCTCTTCAGCAAGCTGAAGCGTCACCCCAAACGCATTGTTTTTACTGACGGCGAAGACATCAGGGTACTGCGTGTGGCCCAACGCATGGTCTCTATGGAGATCGGGGTTCCCATTCTTCTCGGCAAAAGGGAAACCATCCATCAAATGGCGGCGGAAGCCTCCATTCCCATGACCTTTGTCAGTGTCATTGACCCTGCGCATGCATCTGACCTCGAACTCTTTTGCCACCGGCTCAAAAAAACACGTCGCTTTCAGGGGCGAGACATCATCAACCCCCGGGAAATCATGGCCCGCCCACAAAATTTCGGCGCCATGATGGTGCAATACGGCCACGCGGACGGCATGATCGCCGGCAACCAGTCTCTCCCGGCAACCGTTTTCCGGGCTGCCATCACCATGATCAAACCCGCACTGGACGTGCCACGCATCTTCGGAGCCATGATCATGGTCGCACCTCACCTGAAGCATTTTGGACGGGATGGCATCCTGTTCATGGCGGACTGCGGCGTGATCCCGGATCCGGATGTCCAAGAGCTGGCCTCCATCGCCATTGAAACGGGAAAAATCGCGGGGCATTTTCTAGGCCGGACACCTCGCGTCGCAATGCTGAGCTTCTCGACTCATGGCAGCTCCCAGTCCAAGTCGCCAGAAAAAATGGCTGCGGCCACCATGCTCGCCAAAAAGATCATCAGCAAGGATCGTCTCGACATCGAAATCACCGGCGAGGTTCAAATAGACGTCGCCCTGGATGCTTCTGCGGCGGAAATCAAAACCCCCGACATCAAAGCCCACCAGGCCGCTGATGTGTTGGTGTTTCCCAATCTCGACGCTGGCCACATTGCCTTCAAACTACTTCAGCATATCGCCGGTGCGCAGAATTATGGCCAGCTCATTCTCGGACTTACACGTCCCGCAGCTCAAGTGCCGCGAACGGTGACAGAAGAGACATTGCTTGGCACGGCAGCCATCCTTGGAGGCGAGGCGATCAAACTACACGAGACCGTGCTCGACGGATCTGGTGCTTGAGGGTGAACAAGGCCCAAGCCAGTTTACCACCACTGCCTTTCTCTCAAACAGCCCGCATTTTTTGCCGGCTAACTCACAGTGCGGTCGCGATTCTTTCTGCGTCTGGGCCTGCGTCAGCAGCAGGCGATCCAGCCATCGTTTGTAATGAATGAACGCACACACGCATCCATACATTCCCTCATCGCGCATTGCCCACGCAAACGAGCTGAGTGGAGACCATCAGCACGCACGTTGATAATCCCCAAGTGAGAGCAGCGGCGCAGCCATGAGTAATGGATGCACTTGCCGCGGCTTGATCCAAACCATCTTCCATGGTGCCGCAAACACGTCAAAAAACGCGCAATCATGTGGTGGTTTACATGGGCGGTTACACCCATTAGTCAGCGCAAAATGCCAATTAGATAAGAGACATTAAACAACTGCATAACGGCACTAACAATTTTTTTTGTCATCCATTTAATAGGCTTATCTTTGAAGTTCACATAACCGAACATTTGCATTTTCACTACGTAGTGGGCCTCGGAGTTACCTACTTAATCATACTTAGTTAATAGCTTTAGTAGAAGTTCGAGACCCATAAAATTCACGTTTCAATATGGGTTGAGCGCGGGTGTTTTTTCCAATTCCATGAGGTCGTTCTCACGAACAACCCAAAGTTTTTAAAAACCACGAGATCTGCCGATGAGGCCACCACTCGCAGTTTTTATTCCCCCTCAAACAACCAACACCCTACCCAACTACCCCACCCCTATGAAACTTAAGTCCACCCTTATGGCAGCGTTTTCTTTTGCTGCCATGGCTACCTCACAAGCCTTCGTCATCGACTTCAACGCTTTGGTTCCATCCGGCGAATTCGAAGTTGGTGATATCATTTACTCAGGCACTAGTATTGACGTCCACGTTGAAGGATACGGCATCGTAACTTTCGCAAATGACTCCGACAAAACCAGATTCAGAGATGGCAACCTCGAAATTGGCGACAAATACTCGAACGGCGAGGGCTCTGTAAACTCCCTCCAAATGGAAACAGGTGAATCCGTAACTGTGATCTTCAAAGGCGCGACAGTCACCGATGTTCATGCAGGCTTTGTAGGGGCCAGCGCAGATCCCTTTGATACTGGAATTTTCACAGTTCAAGAAGCTGGCGTCACCTATGTTGCAACATCCATTGACTCTTCTTATTTTCCAGGAGGATCTTATCAAGGTGCAGATGGCGTTGGTCTCGAATATGTCCAGTGGACAATCGTTCCCGAGCCAAGCAGTGCTGCACTCGGTGCAATTGGTCTGAGCATGATTCTCTTCAGACGACGCAACGCATAGATTTTGATTCTTCCCATTCCCCCTTGCGGGAAGAATCTTTAAAAAACCCTGATGGCCCCCCATCAGGGTTTTTTGTATCCCGGAATGATCTGCAGCCTTAACGCCACATTTTTTTCTTCCAGAAGCCAGCGCCAGCGCCCAGTCTTCAAACCATGAGTATATTGCGATTCTCGTTACCTTTGTGTTCCCTTTTTTTGATGCTCGTATTGCCAGCACAGGCCAGCGGCAAAAAATCCCCACCGGCATCCGTCTCATTTCATCTTGAGGGCTCGGCTGCTGAGGCTCCTCAATTTGCACGGGCATTCAACACCGTCGCAGGCTCAAAATACTTTCGTAAAGTCCCCGAGATCAGCTCAAAGAACATCGAATCCTTCAGCCCTTTTCCTGCTGATGACGAGCGAACCTATGGCCTCGTATTCAAACTCAATGAACAGGGCGCGAGGCGCCTCAATGAAATAACCACGATGAATCAGGGCAAATTACTTCTCTCGCTGGTCAATGGACAGCCAATCGGAGTTGTAAGAATCGACAAACCGGTAAGCGACGGAATACTGGTCGTCTGGAGCGGAATCACTGAGCAGGAAATCAAGCTCTATGATCGGATTGCACCGCGGATAGGAGAGGACCCCAAGGCATGGAAGGCGCGACTCAAAAAGCTTAAGAAGGAGTCCAAAAGCTAATGAAGAGCGGCGGGCATTTTCCTTTCCGTCTACCAACTCAGCAAATCATGCGCACTATCCGCGTGAGTGTCAGCATTCCTATAATGCGCGCAATCGTTCTGGTCACGATCGCCAAGTGGTTTGTTTTTTCAGACCCTGTCCAAGCTGCCCAGGATGATGAAAGGGTCATCCTACCCACCATCAACCATCATCTCCTGAACAATGATGAGGAGAGCTTCTACATGTATGTCTACCGCAAGTTCGAGAATCATGAGTCACGACCATGGACGGGTGGCAAATACGGCTTTGTGCGCAACATGCGACGCACAGAAGACGGGGTTATCTGCACGAAATTTCATGAGGGTATTGATATCAAACCGATCAAACGAGACGGCTATGGCAAACCTCTTGATGACGTCAATGCCATCGCAACGGGAAAAGTTGTTTACGTAAATGCGACGTCCCACCACAGCAGTTACGGCAAGTATGTGGTGATTGAACACCGTTGGGAAGGAGGCCCCGTCTACAGTCTCTACGCCCACCTTGCCACCATCACCGTCAGGGAGGGGCAGAGAATCAACATAGGCCAGACCCTGGGCAAGCTCGGCTACACAGGCAATGGCATTAACCGTGATCGCGCCCACCTACACCTTGAGTTGGGAGTGATGTTTTCCTCCCGCTTCACCCCATGGCATGACAAATATTTTACGGACATCAATCACCATGGAAACTACAACGGAATGAACATTGCTGGTTTGGACATTGCCGCTTTTCTTATCGCCAAAAACAAAAACCAGGCCCTCACCATTCCTGAGTTTGTCGCATCCATGCCCGTTCATTACAAAGTGGCCATTCCTCTAAAGCAGATCAAGAAAGGGGCTCCTGAAATTGCCAAACGCTACCCATGGATGATGCGCGCTCAAGACCAGAGAGCCACTCCGTCGCTGGAAATCTCATTCAGCGCCTCAGGCTTTCCGATCGCAATGAGCCCGAGTGACCGCGTCGCAGCAGGCCCCACACTCAGCTGGGTTCAGGAGTGCCAATCCAGGCATGAATATCACACCAAGGGCTATGTCACCGGCACGGGGAAGCAAGCCAGCCTGAGCAAATCCGGCCTGCGGTTTATCGAACTTGTCTGCGGTCAATACTAGCCATCAGAAGATTCATGATTCACAAAGGCTCACTGAGCAGGGTAACTCTGCTTAGGGCAATTCAATGGTCACTCCAAGTGCATTCATTGTATTCTGCCAGCGCTTGTCGAAGTTGATATCCACATCGGCCAGCTCCCCTGCTGCACGTTGTGCCTTATCGTGCATCTTCATGAGCCATGCATAACAGATCGCGTGCTCTGTAAACTTCTGCCCAGCCAAAGTCTCAAGATCGAGTTCAAACAGCTCCCGGTAAACACGTAGTATGCTCTCGGGCTCGAGCTTATCCCATGCCAGAAAAACTTCACCCGCATCATTACCGAGCTTTAGCCCGCCTGCTCCAGCAGTCAGGATTTGATCATAACTCGCTCCATTGAGAGCCAGGACCTCGAGCTCAACAGCCTCCTTTGCCAATACCTTCACCAAATCATCGAGAAATGCTTGCGCGGACTTCGCTAAATATATCCAGGCATCCCGCTGACCACGCTCTACTTTGTCCACCTCAGCTGCTTGCAACTTCTGCTGAGCAAGTGCGAATTTTGAACTGCCCACAAGCTCGTGAAACAAACCCAGCTGATCCCCATATGATGGCGGCCTGACTTTCGCCGCCTCCACTTTCGCTGCCTCAGCTTTCTGGGCCTCGAGCTTCGCGGCACGCTCCAACTTTTCCAAATGCCGTTGCGCCCTTGTTTGCCAGACACCTATAAAAAATGGAGCCCGGCCTTTTGTCTGCAGCTCGCGGCTCGTTGTCTCCAACACCTCGAGATGCTGGCCAATTTGTTTTTGACCAGCCGAGTCAGACAAGGGACCAAGCTTCTGCAAAGCTTTGTAATCGGCTAAATATTTGTTTGCAAGGTCATGGTAAACCGAGAGCGGGCTTTTGGCTGGCAGCTTGCACTTGCGAACTTTTTCAAAGAGGGGCACCGCATCCTCCCATGCACCCAGCTCCCAGTTCTTCAAAGCCGCTGCCATGAGTTCAAGAATCGTGATCTTATTGTTCCCCTTGCCGTAATGACGCGTGACTACGGCGCCCGATAATTGCGCCGCGAGTGTGGCTACACTTTTATCAACAGCATTCCCTTGCTTCCTGACATGCTCTAGCAATGCCTTGGCCGCCAGATCCGCCTGCTTTGTCTCGCCAGCGAGCCAAGCGGCTATAATTGCCTCAACCGCCGCCCAGGATGCAGCCGGCTCAGCAACCCTTTCATCACGCATCAATTTCTCAAAGATGCCCTTTGCCTCCATATAACGACCTCCAGCCAGTTGCTGGTGAGACAGATGAAAGAGCTTCCCGATTTCCTCCGCAAGCTCTGGGGTGTAACTGCCCTCGTCGGCAAACATTGCCTCATTCACGTCAATCAAATCAATAGAGTCCGTGCTCTTTTCCTCATCCACCCCCTTGCTCCTGAACACAACCAGGCTCAGAGCCAGCACAAGAGCACTCAGAACGCATACCACCACGGTGGCCATGATGATTTTACCTCGTCGGCTTGGGTGAGCCCGCCCGCTAAAGTCGGCAGGGTCATCTGCACCAAGTTCCTCGACAACGAGCTCTGCCAGTGCCCGGGCCTGCTCCATTTCTTTGTATGATTGAAAACGCTCATCCCGATTGAATGCCATTGCCCTCTCGACCAATTGGCATGTCTCGGGCTTGAGCCAGGGGGCAATCTTTTCGAGAGGTTCGATATTGGCTTTGCTAGTCAACACTGCTTGTGAGGTCTTCGACTGCTCGGGAATGGATGGTTTTCCGGAAAGCGCGTGATACAGGGTGGCCCCCAGAGCATACATATCGCTACGGAAGTCCTCCTGTTCAGCGGTCAGCGCCTCTGGAGGCACATAGTAGGGTGTTGCCCACACCTCTTCGGCCTTGGCCACGCCTCCCTGAGTCACCAGTGCCAATCCAAAATCGACGATCTTTGCGCGCCCATTGGAATCGAGAAGAATATTACCCGGCTTGATATCGCGGTGTATCAAGCCTGCGTCCTGGGCAGCCTGTAAACCGGAAATGATTTCAGCGCACAAGGGCAATATATCGGCCTCGCTCATCACCCCCTCGCGGGTCATTCTCTGCTCCAGGCTCTCACCCAGAACCAATTCCATGGCGATATAAAAATGCCCAAACGCCCTCCCCACCGTGAAGACCCTCACCACATGCGGGTGGCTTATAGCCGCGGTGATAAGGGCTTCGTGCTCAAACTGCTTCATCCTCTGCTCATCTCGGCAGTACTCGTCATTGAGGATTTTAATGGCCACTTCACGATCCAGAGTCAGGTCCCGAGCAATGAAGAGCTTACTCATGCCCCCCACGGCGTGACGACTGACCAATTCATAGTTACCCAGCTTGCACTTCACCCTCGTCTGCTGTCCGCAACCCGGACACATGATATTGGTGAATGGCTCCATGGATGAAATATCCATCTTGCAACCACATGAGCTGCAGTAATCGATATGCTTATCCCCTGTCTCCTCCATGCCTGTGGACCCTAATAAAATGAAATAACATTGAAACCAGAAAAGGCTTACGGCAACCTACTGCCTTTACCCGGCAAAGACTCTCATTTTTTCATCTTCTCAAGCCACTGCTGAAAAAATTGCGCCTCCTCGCGCTCATGCCTGCCCCTTTCAGGATCACTTTCCGGTGGCAGCCTCATAAGGGCCACGTCCACATCCAGTGGTTTGTCGCCTCGTAACAAATGCAATGTCACCTTGTCTCCGGGCTGTCTGGATTTGATGTAGGTGCTGAATCTGGAGACCGCATGAGACTGGACGACCCCAACACCAAACTGCTGCCTCTGTTCTGGATCTGCCGGCATTAGATCCACCTCATCAACCCCCACGATCAAATCGCCGGGTTTAAGCCCCACTTTTTGTGCCGGGGTGTTCTCAAGCACCTGCAGAACACTCACGGCCTGATGCCCCACGGCTTTACCGGGTAAATCAACACCCAGCATCTGAATTCCGAGAAATCCTTTGCCCTTACCGAACTTTCTTTGCAACAAGGCTTTTCGCATCAGACTGTAACAGCGCGTCTGGACTTCCGGATCATCGCTTTCTTTCCATGCTTGGTGCAACTGTTCTGGTGCAACCGTGAGTGTTTGCAACGACCATTTCTCCAGGTCTGCATATGCCTTCTCCCTGACGTCAAAATGATCTGAGGACAGATTCTCAACAAGCCCGGCTGGCAGC
Organism: uncultured Verrucomicrobiales bacterium; assembly: GCA_964463855.1. GTDB lineage: Bacteria > Verrucomicrobiota > Verrucomicrobiia > Verrucomicrobiales > Akkermansiaceae > Oceaniferula. The sequence goes on from CAYXEC010000013.1 coordinate 15,475, forward strand.
TGAAGGTATTCAACATCGGATTTGCGCTCGGAATACAGCGACATGCTCATGAGCAGCCATGCACAAGACTGTATAGCGAAATTCTTCAAATACATGGCATGAACATTATGACCATATCCATATCAGGCAAGTTCTATTCCACACACGGTGGAACACTAGTCCTTGGCTCATGTGAATTTCCCCAGAACGGGGAAAGAACCTCTGAATCTCCAAGTCACCAACAACGACGACACCAGGGCAAACCACGTGGCCATAAATGTGAGAGGGGCATCGGTGAAGGAGATTGACATGGCCGTGGTATAAAAAATGAACAAGCCCCCTATGACACAAGTCGCCAAGAGTGCCGCCACGGATAAAACTGCCGGCTTTTTGAGTTGTAGCAAAATGACCAGAGCCACCAGCAGGCAAACCCCCGAGGTGCGCACGACTGCCACCAGCGAGTCGTCCCCAGCTATGAAATGAGAAAGCTGGGATATAAAACGTATCGGCCCCTCACTCCCAGCGGCAATAGCAGCCACGAGCAGCAAGAGAAAAAGGGCCACCACCTCACGGAGGGCAAGGAATAGATAAGGGTTCTTCTTCATCATCGTTGGAATTCGTAACGCACTGTATCACTGGAACCTGAGCCCAACAACCTGTTGTTTCATTCAAGCTCGAGAGAAAGGTCCAAAGCCACGGCGGAGTGAGTCAGCGCCCCCACAGAGATGAATTCCACTCCCGTCGCAGCAATATCAGCAATCGTCTCCAGGCTCACACCACCACTTGCCTCCAGAGCCACCTTGGAGCCACACTCATTGCGCATCGCGACAGCTTTTCTCATACTTGCATGGTCCATGTTATCAAGCAGGATATAGTCAACGCCACGCAAACCCAGAAAATCCTCCACCTGCTCCAGCGTATCTGCCTCGAGCTCGACCTCCACTCCCTTGCGCTCCTCGCGCAAACGGTCGATCGAGGACTGCAGCTCAGCAAGCTGATTCTGGGCCACCAGATGGTTATCCTTGACCATGGCCCGGTCATACAAACCCATGCGGTGATTGCTACCTCCTCCGGCAACGACCGCCATTTTTTCCAAAGCACGCCATCCCGGTGTGGTTTTGCGCGTATCCAGAACCCGGGCATGCGTGCCCTGTGTCTGCTCAACATAGGCATGGGTCTGCGTGGCAACACCCGAGAGACGCTGCAAAAAATTCAAGGCGGTCCGCTCAGCTGTGAGGATGGAACGCGCCTGCCCCCTGAGCTCCAGAACACGATCCCCGCAGGAGATCAGGTCCCCGTCTTTTTTGAGTTCAACGACTTCGAGCTCCGGGTTGACTCTGTGAAAAACCTCTACGGCAACAGCCATGCCCGCAAGAACGCCATCCTCTTTTGCCCTTATCCATGCATGGGATAGCTGTTGCTCAGGAACAAAGTAGAACGAGGTCACGTCTCCAGACTGCATGTCATCGCCCACGTCCTCAAGCAGTGCCAGCTCAATCAATGCACTGGTAACCTCGCCAAACCCATTCATCGCAGCCATTCTCAACCAGTATCCATCAATTGACAACCATCATTCGGGCGGCCAAAGACAAAAATTTCCATTGTTAATCCTCGCGAATCTGGCAGAAGACTGCGCGCGATGCTGGCGATACAACATCTTCACATGGAATTTGGCGCGAGGGTGATCTTCTCTGATCTCTCGTTCGCCGTGCTACCCAAGGAGCGCATCGCCTTTGCCGGGCACAATGGGGCGGGCAAATCCACCTTGATGAAATGCATTGCCGGCATTCTGACCCCCAACGGTGGATGTATCGCCAAACCCAAGTACTGCGATGTCGGCTACCTTCCCCAGGATGGTATTCACATACAAGGCGTCACCCTATGGGAAGAGGTTGAGTCCGCCTTTGCCGAGGCTCGTCACCTGCAACGCAAAATAGACGAACTCTCTGAGCGGCTCCATGACCTCGATCCGCGCTCGGCCCCCTACTCTGATCTGCTGCATGACATCGGTGACCTTGAGCTAAAACTCGAGGCTGCAAACCCGGGAGCCATCAAGCCGAAAATCGAATCAGTGCTTGCAGGCCTGGGATTCAAACGTTCCGACTTTGAGAGGGACTGCGGAGAGTTTTCCGGAGGATGGCAAATGCGCATTGCGCTCGCCAAACTCCTTTTGCAACAACCTCAGGTTTTACTTCTCGATGAGCCGACCAACCACCTCGATATCGACTCCCAGAAATGGATGGAGTCCTATCTGGTCAACTACACGGGTGCCATTCTCATCATCTCACACGACCTTGCCCTGCTCGACATGCTCACCACGCGCACGATCGCATTCCATCATGGAAGGGCTGAGGAATATGCAGGCAATTACTCCTTCTACATCAAGGAATCCGCCTTACGTAAGGATATTCTGCTCAAACAATACAAGGCGCAGCAACGTGAGATCAAACAAGCACACGAATTCATCGACCGCTTCCGTTCCAAGGCCACAAAGGCCAAGCAGGTGCAATCCCGCATCAAGCAGCTTGAGAAAATAGAACTCATCGAAATCGAGCAGGAAGATGCCGTGATGAGTTTTCGCTTCCCTGATCCTCCTGCCTCCGGACACAGCGTGGCAACTCTGGAAAATGCGAGCAAAACCTACCACCGCAGTGGCGGGGCAGGCGGCGACATCAGTGTCTTCTCTGACTTCAATATTGAGATAACGCGCGGAGAGCGCATTGCCATCGTTGGCCCCAATGGTGCTGGCAAGTCGACTTTTTGCCGGCTCATCACCGGTCAGGAGCAACCAGACAGCGGCAACCATCGTTTCGGGCACAAGGCGGCCGCCTCTTTCTTTTCCCAGAATCACGCGGATGAACTTGATCCCGATGTGACGGTCCTTGAATGTGCGGAGGGTGCAGCATCACGCGAGAACGCTCCCCTTGCCCGCAATTTGCTCGGCTGCTTTCTGTTCCGTGGCGATGATGTTTTTAAAAAGGTGGGCGTGCTCTCAGGCGGAGAACGCTCACGGGTTGCACTCGTATGCATGCTGCTCAGGCCGGCAAATTTCCTGATTCTGGACGAACCTACCAATCACCTCGACATCCAGTCCCAAGAGGTGCTTCAGAACGCCCTCAAGGATTACCCCGGTTCCTATCTGATCGTATCCCACAACCGTTCTTTCCTCGATCCGATCGTAGATAAAACACTCGAGTTTCGCCAGGGCCAGCCACCCAGAATGTTTGCCGGCAATATCACCTACTACCTCGAGAAACTTGAGAAGGAGAAAAATGCGAGGAAATCCGTCTCGGGTGTCAATCCTGCCGCTCAAAAGGCAGGCCCACAGGCCACCGGAGCAAACCGCAAGGAGCAGCGCAAACTCGAGGCTGCACGGCGCCAGCAACGTGCGAGTGTTCTCAAGCCCCTGCAGCAGGAGGCGCAGGAGCTGGAAAGCAAGATTGGCGAGTATGAAGCTGCGCAGGCAACGCTCACCGACCATATGTCTAACCCGTCCACGGCGGCAGATGCGGAGAAAATGCAGCAAGCCTCATCTGCCTATCAGGCTATCTCGGAAAAGCTCGAAGCCGCCATCACCCGCTGGGGTGAGCTCAGCGATGCCATTGAAAAGGCGGAGGCTGACCTCGCGTGATCTGCAAACGGCCTGAGTTGACTGCGCATCGATGCATCGCGTCCAGGTCTTCTGGCTTGTCTGCATGATTGTCCCTTGTAATCTCGCTCCATGCCTTCACCACGGGAGAAATTCTGCGCGCTGCTAGCCACTGGGCGCATCGCCAACTTGCCTACGGTGTGTAGTAACGTGCTAGTGGGTTTCTGGTTGTCGAGCTCACTGGTATTCGCTCATCACTGGGAGGCTCCTGGTCATGATGCCCGAGTATTTGCCCTGCTTCTGCTCATGCTTCCATGCTGCATGATCTACGTAGCCGGCTGCATGCTCGGAGATGCTCTGGATTACCGCTTCGACGTCCAAAACAGAGCTGAGCGCCCCCTGCCGCGCGGCATTCTTACCGTCCATGGTGTCAAGCGTGCTGCCTATATGCTTTTTGGGCTGGCACTCATCATGCTTGCCGTCTCAAACCACCTCATTGCACTTGCACGGGGTGAGGACTTCAGCCCCACCCACAGCATCATTCAAGTTCACGAAATCCTGCTGGGGCTCTTGCTGAGCGCTGTGGTCATAGCCTATGCCTTCCATCACAAAAAAAACAGAATCGCGGCGCTCGTCATGATGGGTTCCTGCCGATTTCTGCTGGTAATATTAGCCATGGCTTTTGCTCATAAAACCTATCTCGCCCAGACCACAGCAACAAGCCAAGCAACAGCTTCGCAACTTAGGCTCACCCCGAGCTGGATTATCATACCCGCTATCGCGGTGGCAGCATACACGGTTTTGCTCAGTTGGGTCGCTTCAACGGAATCCAGACCCGGCGTATTCCAGGCCCGGAAACTCCTCTCTATAGCACTGCTCGCGGTTCCGGCAGGCTCTTTCATTATGATCTTTTTGCAGCCTGCATCAAACACCTCCCAACCCCTGAGCTATGCGGCTGCCCTCATCCTGTGTTATCTCTGGATGTGTTACGGGCTCAAGGCACTTAAACAGTCCAAACCGCTTTTTGTATCCAGAGCCCTTGCGGGTTTTTGCCTTGTGGATGCCGCCTATCTGGCCCCCATCCAACCTGCGGCTGCGGCTGTCTGCCTGCTACTCTTTGCATCCGCACTTGCTTTGCAGAGAGCAGCACCGGCCACCTAGACCACAGCCAGCTAACCCTTGCCGCGGGTCCGGGTACTGACCCGGCCAACGCTCTTCTCGATAAACTTGATGACCTCTCCGGCGACATCCTTCTGGGTCGCTGTTTCGATGCCCTCCAGGCCAGGCGAGGAATTCACCTCCAAGACCACAGGTCCGTGGTTAGAGCGGAGCAGGTCGACACCAGCCATACTCAAGCCCATGATCTTGGCTGCCCTGACTGCTGTGGATCTTTCCTCAGGGGTAATTCTGACAACACTGGCATTACCTCCACGATGCAGATTGGAGCGGAAATCACCTTCCTTGCCCTGGCGCTTCATTGAGGCGATGACTTTGCCACCCACAACCAGACAGCGAATATCCGCGCCACCAGCTTCCTTGATATACTCCTGTGCGAGAATGTTGGCATCCAGACCCCGGAAAGCTTCAATGACCGATTCAGCGGCCTTGGCAGTCTCAGCCAACACCACACCCACCCCCTGGGTTCCCTCCAAAAGTTTGACCACCACGGGAGCCCCTCCACAAAGCTTGATCATATGCCCCGTGGCTTTGGTGTCATGGGCAAAAGTGGTCACTGGCAAACCGATTCCCTTGCGCGAGAGAAGCTGAAGGCTGCGCAACTTGTCCCGGGAGCGGGAAATCGCCACAGACTCGTTGACGGAATACACACCCATGATCTCAAACTGACGTACCACTGCTGTTCCAAAAAACGTTCTCGAGGCCCCTATGCGCGGAATAATCGCATCAAACCCTTTGAGCTCCTTGTCCCCCAGATAAATACTCGGGCGCATGGAAGCGATATTCATGTGGCACCTGAGATAATCAATCACATGCACTTCATGACCAGCTCGCTCGGCGGCAGCACTCAGGCTCGAGGTCGAGTAGAGTTTTGAGTTGCGGGATAGGATCGCTATTTTCATACGTGGTGGTGATGAGATTTTCCTGAGAAATAAATGCTGTTTCCAAAGAGGTGTGAGGCCTGGGTATCAACAACAAAGTAACCGGACAGTGCACGCCGACCGAGGAGCAGAGGACACTTCATCACGGAGCGATCTGCAAGACTAAATAACACTTCCCACTGAAAACCTCCGGGCAATCTGACAGATGTCTTGATGATCAGCCGGTTTCGCCCCTCACCTGTGGAGCTTTTAATTGTTTTTCTCACTACCAAGGGCGCTTCACAAACGACCACCTGCCCATGGTGACTGGTTGTTTTAAAGCTGACCATTTGCTTTCCATCCCGCTCAAAGGTCTTAGCGTCGATAGCATTCAAGCTCGAAGTGTAAGCCCCGGTATCAACCTTGGCTGTCAGCATATCTATACCCAACTCTGGCAATGCCAGCCATTCACGACGGCCAATGAGCATCCGCCTGGACAGCTTGGCTCGTACAGGGAGATTCAAATCTGTTGCCACTGCGGATGAGGCCACTGAGAGCTTGGAGGTTTCCGAAATATAGGTAGTGGGCATGAGCTTGTGATAACACGGTATAACAAAGTTACTCAAGCAATCCCTCGGTTTAAAAATTCAGCTAATTGTGTAAGGAATGCGTGCAATTCAACCACGTTTCCTCTAGAGTGCGGTTGTTACATGGCAAAAAATCACGCACGCAAACGTATCTCGCATCTCACCGTTGGCGACTTTTTCGAGAAACATGGCAAAGCTCTCAAGCTGGAGCTTCAAGGTAGAGCCGTTGGCTTTGACCGTAAAATCATCGAGCCCACCATCAACCATCCGGGACTGGCTCTTGCCGGATTCCTTTCCTATTTCGCCTACAAGCGCGTGCAAGTACTGGGCAACTCAGAACAGTCCTATCTGAGCAAACGTACTAAAAAGGAGCGCATCATGAGGTTAAGTGCCATCTGTGAGCGGGATATTCCATGTATTGTCACCTCCAGAAACAAGACGCTGAGCCCGGAGCTCCTCAAGGTCGCCAACCTGGCGGGAATTGCTGTTTTCACTACACCAATGGTGACGATGAAATTCGTCAACGCGGCCACCTTGCTGCTCGAAAACGACTTCGCCCCCTCGACTACCAAGCACGGCTGCATGGTTGATTTCCGTGGAGTGGGCGTGCTGATCACGGGCGAAAGTGGAACCGGCAAAAGTGAAATCGCAATCGGTCTGCTTGAGCGCGGAGGCGCGCTGGTCGCTGATGACCTGGTTATTCTGCGCAGGGTGGGAAATGAAATCGAGGGCAGCGCCAAGGAGTTCGCCCGCGGCTTCATTGAGATGCGCGGCATTGGCATTGTCAACGTTGCCAACATGTTTGGCCTGGGAAGCATCAGGACACAAAAACGGCTCGATTTGGTAATCACGCTCAAGCCCTACAGCGATTTAAACAATGTTGACCGTCTGGGTGTGAGCAGGAAAACCTTCCGGGTCCTCGACCAGGCCATCACCAATGTGGAAATACCTGTGGCCCCCGGTCGGGACACTACGCGTTTGGTGGCCATCACTTGCCTCGAACACCAACTGCGCAGCGTGGGCTATGACATGGCCAATGAATTCAACCAGAGGCTGTTGGATAAAATGGCCAATGAAAACTCAGGCCTTGGCATCTAGGACGGCCAAATTCGCGTAAATTGTCTAAAAAAATCCCTTCCCCCCTGAAGTTCAGTCCTCTAGACTTCCGCGGAGATTGTTGACCTATCCAAACATATCATATGCCCAGTCGCGAATTCACTGTCACCAACAAGCTTGGAATCCACGCCCGCCCTGCTGCTCAGTTTGTCAAAACTGCGAGCACCTTTACGTGCGATATTCAGGTTGAAAAAGACGACGAGCAGGCGGATGGGAAGTCCATCATGGGTCTCATGATGCTGGCTGCGGGACATGGCTCCGTCCTCACGATCACCACAAGTGGCGAGGATGAGGATTCTGCGCTTGAGGCACTCGGCAGCCTCATCGCCCGCAATTTCGAGGAATGAGCGACTTTCATGTGCCGGTTGTGTCACGAGATTACCGGCGCCCTCCCAAGATTGTGCTTTGACCACATGCCTGGTTCTGTGCAAACTGCATACGCATGCAAGGTGCTGATAAAGAAGTAATCATTCAAGGGGCTCCCGGTTCACCGGGAATCGCCTTCGGGCCAGTGCACGTCAATGCCCGCGGCTTCAGTGCCCCGGAAGTTTACGAAATCAAATCCGACCACATTGCCAGCGAGCAGGATCGCTTCCGGGAAGCCTTGGATAAAACCAAGGTCGAACTCGACGGACTTCGCAATCACATTGACCAACTTTCAGGCGATGATCACGGCAAGATTTTTGATGCCCACCTGCTTATTCTCGAGGACAAGACCTTGATCGCCAAGGTCAATAACGCCATTGAGAACCGTCTCCAGAACGCCGAGTATTCCTTTTACGCCGTAATGCAGACTTTTCTCGAGGCCATGCGCAGGATCAATGACCCTTACCTGAGGGAACGTGCTGCCGACATTGATGACGTCTGTCAGCGCGTGCTGCGCAACTTCAAGCATGACGAGGAGCATGAAGCCTCGGAACGGCCTGATCACCACCACATCCTGGTAGCCTACGATTTGTCTCCCAGTGACACCGCATCCATGGATCGCAACCACGTTCTGGGCTTCGCCACCGAGCAGGGTAGTGTCAACTCGCACACTGTTATCCTTGCCCGCTCCATGGGAATCCCGGCTGTCGTTGGCCTTGAGAGCGCCATTATCGACATCAAGACTCTCTCCGAGAGTATTCTCGACGGCTACACCGGCCAGCTCATCCTCAACCCCACAAAAGAGACTGTCCGGGAATATAAAAAGCGCGCCCAAAAGCGGAAAATCGCGCGCAAGAAACTTGAAACCCTCCGCGAGGCCGAGACAACCACGACTGATGGTCACCATATCACGCTCTCGGCCAATATCGAATTTACCCACGAACTTCCCATGGTCAAAGAATCGGGGGCGGAGGGAGTGGGCCTGTTCCGGACCGAGTTTTACCTGCTTGAAGGCAGTGAAATGCCCGATGAACTGACCCAGGCGGAGGTCTACACGGAGGTGGCAAAAGCCATGCATCCCAACCAAACCATTATCCGCACACTGGATGCGGGCGGGGATAAAATCTCAGCCGAGCCGCTCGCCCAGCCGGAACCCAACCCCTTCCTCGGCTGGCGCGGTATTCGAGTCTCGCTGACGCGCAAGGCTCTCTTCAAGGAACAACTGCGGGCCATTCTCAGGGCAAGTGCGCACGGCAAATTGGGCATCATGTTCCCGATGGTTTCCGGCCTCCGTGAAGTCAGGGATGCCAAAGAGATTCTGGAATCAGCCATGCGAGAGCTCAGAAAGGAAAACATCCCCTTTGACCCCAACATCGAAGTTGGAGTCATGATTGAAATACCCTCGGCCGCCATGATGGCCAACGAGATCGCCCAGGAGGTTGACTTCTTTTCCATAGGTACTAATGACCTCATTCAATACACCGTGGCAGTTGACAGGGTAAATAACTACGTTGCCCATCTCTACAAGCCTACCCACCCTGCCGTTGTCCGGCTCATGGACATCACCGTGCGCGCTGCCAAGAGCAACAAAATATGGACCGGTATCTGCGGTGAAATGGCGGGCGATCTCATGATCATCCCCATCCTTGTAGGCCTTGGCATTGATGAGCTTTCCGTGGGTGCTCACCAGCTTCCAAGTATCAAGAAAGCCATTCGCAGCCTCTCTCAGAAAGAGTGTTCAAAAATGGTCCAGCTGGCACTCAAGGCCTCCTCCAGCCCGGAAATCACCGAGCTGACCCAGAACATGGCAAAACGCTGCTACCCTGACTTGCTGGAATAGCCCATGAGGCACCAGTGACAGGCTCACCGGATCACTCCCTGCGCCTTGCGGATACTATGCCTTGCGGGTGAACACCCAGTTGGCATCATCACTCTGGGACTTGTCATAGCTGTAGCCGGATTCCTTGAAACGCTTCAATGCCGCCGGGCTGTCAATGCGCTTTCGGATGGCCCATGAGGCCATCAAGCCCCTCGCCTTTTTAGCGTAAAAAGAGATGATCTTGTATTGGCCGTTTTTCCAGTCCTTGAACACAGGTGTAATCACCGGAGATTTCAAGTCCTGCATCTGGACAGCTGAAGCATACTCATTGGAGGCCAGATTAATGACAGCATCACCATCTCCCTTGAGCTCTTTGTTGAGGCTCTCTGTCAGCAGGCTGCCCCAAAAATGGTACAGATTGGATCCGCGCTCGTTGGCCAGCTTGGTGCCCATCTCGAGTCGATAAGGAAGCATCAAGTCAAGTGGCCGAAGAATACCATACAAGCCGGAGAGAATGCGGATGCTTTTCTGCGCCTCGGAAAAGTCCTCCTTGCCCCACTCCTGCACTGCAAGCCCCTGGTAAACGTCACCCGTAAATGCCAGGATGGCCTGACGCGCCTCAGGCTCGCTGTAATCCTCGCGCCAGTTATCAAACCTCCCGGCATTGAGCTGGGCAAGCTTACCGGAAATACCCATGAGACTCTCCAGCTCCGCGGGCTTCATCCTCTTGAGAATGCCCGCCAGCTCGGCAGAATGCCCAAGAAATCTCGGCATGGTTGCCCTCAGTGGCGGGACCTCGGACTCGTAGTCGAGGCTTTTGGCTGGTGACAAAAGGTAAAGCATGGCCCAAAAAAGTGAGGATCAAAAACCCCCGGCCGGGTTAGCCCGCCGTCCACTCATTGATCCGGTCGGCATGGGCCGCAAACAGCGCGTCTGTGCTATCATGAATTTCGATGGACTCGATCGTGTCGCCTTGTCGAATGGCATCGACAACGTCCTGACCCTGCGTCACTTCACCAAAGACGGTGTGCTTCCCATCAAGATGAGGTGTCGGGCCGTGGGTGATAAAGAACTGGGAGCCATTGGTGTTCGGGCCTGCATTGGCCATGGAGAGGATTCCCGCCTTGTCGTGCTTGAGGTGGGGCTTGCACTCGCACTCAAATTTGTATCCCGGACCTCCCATGCCCGTGCCAGTAGGGTCTCCACCTTGAATCATGAAATTGGCAATGACACGATGGAATGTCAGACCGTCATAATAACCACGGCTGGCAAGATTGAGGAAGCTGGCGCAGGTAACCTGCGTATCTCCAGCAAACATCGAGATCTTGATAGGCCCCTTGCTGGCGTGGATGGTAATGTTGATGTTTTCGATATCGCTCATGTCGCAGAGAGAAAAACCACGCCAGCAGCAAAATGCACGGATTTTTTTACATATTCATGCCCATGGGCGAGCTATCCTGCGGTAATTCTCGCATTTTGCTCATTTAATGTTAACATAACGGAACCCGAGCGCGTATTTAGCACCATGAATGGCAAGGATTTTGAAATCAGAACCAGTAACACCCACCGTGTTCGCTTTACCCGCCATGCATTTGACCACGGCAATCGCTTGCTGGCCGATCTGCTTCTGACGGACGGAAATGCAAAGGTGCTGACATTCATCGACAGTGGCGTCGCTCAAGCGTTTCCCGCACTTAAGGCCCAGATCACACAATATCTGGATTGCTTACCCGGCATTGCCTCCAAAGGGGTGGTTGTCCAGGTTGGAGGAGAGGAATGCAAACGCAGCGCATCCATCTTGCAAGCTGCCTGGGATACCATCGAGCAGGCGGGCATTGATCGCCACTCCTACATCATTTGCATAGGCGGAGGGGCTTATCTGGATGTCATCGGGCTGGCTGCAGCCACCGCTCACAGGGGCATCCGCCTGGTTCGCTTTCCCACCACCGTGCTCGCACAGGATGATAGCGGAGTAGGTGTTAAAAACGGCATCAACGCCTACGGCAAAAAAAACTTTCTGGGCACATTCGCCGTTCCCTATGCTGTCATCAATGACTTCAGCTTCCTCCATGGCCAGCCGGAAAATGAGCGCCGCTCCGGCATTGTTGAGGCAGTCAAGGTCGCATTGGTAAAAGACGCTTCGTTCTATCGCTGGATCGAGGAGCACAGCGAACAACTTGCCAGCTTGAACCCACATATTTTAGAGGAAACCGTCGAACGCTCTGCCCTGCTGCACGCAGCACACATTGCCTACGGTGGTGATCCTTACGAGACGGGCAACAGCCGGCCACTCGATTTTGGCCACTGGGCAGCTCACAAAATGGAACAATTGTGTGATTTTCAACTCAGCCATGCCAATGCCGTGAGCGTCGGTGTCGCGCTAGATACTGTCTACTCATGGAAAACGGGGCGCCTCGATCAGAATGCCGCCATGCGCGTGCTCAGGTTGCTCAAACAACTCGGTTTACCCACATGGCATGGGGCTCTGGACAAAAGAGAGGCCGATGGAACAAGATCTGTCTTTCTCGGTTTGGAGGAATTTCGCGAGCACCTCGGGGGAGAGCTCACCGTTCTGCTATTGCGTGACCTTGGCAAAGGAGAAGACGTTCACTCCATGGACACCAACCTCCTGGACGAATGTATCGACTGGCTGGCGGCACAGACTACACTTCCCTCGCCGTTTTAAAGTGCATCTTCGCCACTTTGGGGAGCATCTCCTCGCCGTGTTCCGCAACCAGCTGGCGTGCTGCCTCAAGGACATGTGGTCCTGCCCCCAGCGGGATATGAATGCCTGATTTTTCACTGGATGCGCTGATCCAGGCTACAAAACGCTCACGCGCCAGAATGGAGGCGGCGGCCACGGCCACATCACTCTCGCCCTTCGTGCGTTGCTGAAGCTCAAGTTGCACATCATGGCGCCCGAGCTCACGCTCCAAAACATCCTTGCGGGCAAACTGGTCACTCAAGGCACGGGGGCAATCAGGCACCTTTTCGAGCAAAGCGCGAATCACTCGCGCATGCCCCCATGCAAGCAAGCGATTCAAATTGCGAAACGAGTCATACATCTCGTTGTAGCGCTCAGGGCCGATGCTTACCACCTCGTAGGCAGTTCCGGCTGTGGACCTGATGACATCCGCCAACTTGGCAATCTTGGCGGCACTGGTGATACGCTTGCTGTCCATCACTCCGGCATCCATGAGAGCTCTGGTGGACTCAGCATCGGTGTAAACCCCGGCAATGACAAGGGGACCGAAAAAATCGCCCTTGCCACTCTCATCAATGCCAAAATGGGGCTCGAACATTTCCGGTTCATGGACCTCCTCATAGCCCAACCTTGCTTCACCAAGCACCATGGGCTCCAGCGTGAACTTGACGAAATCCTCCGTGTCACCTCCCTGAACAAGGACCTTGGGTCCCTTCTCGTAAACGGTGACATTGAGCTTTCCTTTCTTACCTGAGAAATAAGCGTAGGCCTTGTCCTTCATTTCGAAGCCCCCCTCCTTGAGGATTTTACGGATCACCTCTACATCCGCTTTGGTGATTGGCATGGTATAACTCGACAAAGCCATCAGCTCGTCTCCTTTCTGACAAGTTGTCTATAGGCCCGGCCAAGCTCTCTGGTGACATCCCCCACCACCGGAGCTCCGGCACCGAGCAGGCAAGCCCCCTGGATTTCACGCAGTGAGCTCGTGAGAAATATTTCATCCGCTCCATCAACATCCTCCCTGGTGAGCTCACATTGCTCGACTGCAACATCAAGCTCATTGCACAAGGCAATCACCAGCTGCCGGGTAACACCCGGCAGACAACCACTGGCTAATGATGGAGTGCGGACAACCCCCTGCTTGACCAAAAAGACATTCGACATGGAGCCTTCCGCCAAACAGGCCCGGGTGTTAACCATCAAGGCTTCGTCTGCTCCCATTTGACGCGCATAACGCAATGCCAGCAACTGTTCCACATACGAGATCGACTTCACTCCGGAGGTGGCGGCGCGCTCGTTGAGCACATGGGGAACCCATGCGAGCCTGGCTACCCTGTCTCCATCCGCGATCTCCGTCTCAACCGCAGTAATGATCACTGCTCCTGCCTTGCCCCCTCCATGGAGCGGATTCACGCCTCCGGTGAGAGTGAGCCTCACACGTGCTCGGCCATTATCGAGATGATTCGCCATAACAACCTCAGTGATTGCAGCTTCAATCAGCCCTCGATCCGGCACATCGATCCCGATGATTTCCGCTGACTGGACCAAGCGGGCATAGTGCTTACCGTAGGCGAAAATCCTGCCATCATAGGCCGCCATTGTTTCAAAAACCCCAAGACCCACTGTCAACCCCAGATCGAATGGAGAAACGTGAAAATCACTGGAGCTCATCAATGCTCCGTCACACCAGATCAGAGGTTCCGCACTCATTTTTACTTTAGTAATACCTGAGAGGCCTGGCGGTCAAGAGCACTCTGCAAGTGCCCCGCCATATACGCCATCTCCTCCTCACTGATCACAAAGGGCGGGGTAAATGCCAGCACATTGCCCTGAGCACCATCGGCCAGCATGAAAACCCCCTGGCGCATCATCTCGGTCAAGAGTGCGCCGGCAACATCCCCCGCGGCACTTCCATCTTCATGTCTCAGCTCGATTCCCAGCATCAACCCCCTTCCCCGCACCTCATGAATCAATGGGCTCTTCAATGCATGGAGTTTTTCATTGAGTATGCGCGATGTTGTTGACACCTGCGCCTTGAGCTCATTGGAGGCATGCGCCTGCAATGAGGCGACAGCCATGGCGCAACCCACCGGGTTGCCCAGAAAAGTGCTGGTATGCAGTGCCTCGCCCGTGGACTGTGGCCATGCATCCATGATCCCGGCTCTGCCGACGCAGGCGGAAATCGGGTAACCGCCACTCAACGATTTGCCCAGACAAATGATATCCGGTGCCACTCCTTCCCAATCACAGGCAAAGAGCTTCTCCGTGCGGTTGAACCCGCTGTAGACCTCATCATAAATCAGTAATACGCCATTGGCATCACACCACGCGCGCAGCGTTGCCAGAAAGCCATCCGGAGGCACCACCTTGCCACCTCTCCCCTGGATGGGCTCGACCAAAAGGGCCCCCACCTGCGCCGCATTGATCTGCTCCAGCTGATCATGCAGATAATCCATACCGTGCTGGTCTGTAGGGAACTCCAGCTGGGTGCGCACGGCAGCCAGGTGCTGCTCGAACGGGGCCCGGAATTTCTCCATTCCCGCCCCCAGGAGAGCGCCATAGCCCAAACCATGGTAGCCGTTTTTAAAGCTGATCAAACCTGCCTTACCGGTAGCCATCAACGCTGTTTTCAAGGCAGTCTCAACAGCCTCAAAACCTGAATTGCTCAAGGTTGTCTTCGCCACACCCAGATTCCAACGCTCAAAAGTCATGGCGGACAACAATTTGCATACTTCCACTTTGAGTGCCGTCGGGTGTACATCTCCCATGCCATGTATCAGCTGAGCTGATTGTTCACGCATGGCTTGCGCTGCCCAGCCATGACCCAGGCCCGCCACCCCAAAGGCAGAGGTCATGTCAATGTAGCGGTTTCCGTCCTCGTCCCAGACATTGACCCCGTCCGCACGCTTCCAAAAGACAGGCCAGTCATCCGCCACGTAAGTCACGTTTCTGCATTCATAGCGCTTGAGCTCTTCGGCCAGAACACGTGAGCGCGGGCCGGGAATCTCTGTGATCAGCTCGGGAAGCATGACTGGATTCTAGCGCTCGCGAAGCCACTGTCGAGCCGCAGCTTGCCCTGACATCAATATGCCTCAATTTCGCATTGCGAATCATTGCTCAAACCCATAACACCCTTGTGTGATGAAAATTGATTTTGAACAAGTTATCGACCAGGCTTCCCAGCTTTCCACGCAATACGGCCTCAAGCTCATAGCTGCTATTCTCACCCTGTGGATAGGCTGGAAGGTCGTTAACGTCCTCTGCAAGGCATTGGACAAATGGTTCGAGAAGGTCGATTACGACGAGGCTCTCGAGACCTTCGTTCAAAGCCTCGTGTCCATGTCCTTGAGGGCAATTCTCATCATTACCTGTGCCAGTATCGCCGGTTTTCCCATGACCTCCTTTGTCGCCATCCTGGGGGCTGCCGGACTTGCAGTGGGCATGGCCCTGTCCGGGACACTTCAGAATTTCGCCGGAGGCATTCTCATCCTCATTCTCAAGCCATTTAAAGTGGGAGATTTCATTGAGACTCAAGGCTACAGCGGCAAAGTGAGAAGTATTCAGATTTTCAACACTATTATTAACACGGGTGACAACAAACGCATCATCCTACCCAACGGCCCCGTGGCCACCGGTTCGCTTATTAATTATTCCGCTGAGGACAAGCGCCGTGTCGATTTTACCTTTGGCATCAGCTACGATGACAATATCGATCAAGCCAAGGAAGTATTGGCAACGATCATCAATGCTGATGAGCGCATCGACAAAGACCCTGAGCCCCTCATTGTTGTTCAAGCACTGGCTGACAGCTCCGTGAACATCATGGTCCGCGTCTGGACAGACTCCGGGGATTATTGGGGTGTTTTCTTCGACATCACCGAAAAGGTCAAAAAGACCTTCGACAAGGAGGGCATCTCTTTCCCCTTCCCCCAGACAGACATCCGCATCCACAAATCCGCGGATTAAACAGAAAAGAGCGCCCCGCCATCTCAAGGCATTTGCTTTTTATAAGCTATGCTCTTGAAATCCTGGGCAATGCTCCTGATGCTCGCGCACGTGATAGGCGCAATCATTTTTGATCTGGACGGAACACTGGTCCACTCTCTGCCGGGCATCGCTAGAGCTCTCAATACCATTCTCGAGCAGCACGATCTCCCCACGCACCCCGAGAGCAAGGTGCGCACCTTCATCGGCAACGGTATTGTGAAACTCGTTGAGCGCGCCGCCCCGGATGATTTCAGCCAGGAGCAGGTCCTGCAGCTCAGCGATGCTGTCCGATTGATGTATGCTCAGACATGGCAACAAGGCACCACTGCATTTCCGGGAGTCAATGAGACGCTCCAAGAACTGGAACATGAAGGTATCAAAATCGCCGTTCTCTCCAACAAACCCCACTCTTTCTGCAAGCAGATCACAGATTTCATTTTTCCCGAAATCACATTCAGCGCTGTCATCGGCCAACAGGAAGGCATCGCCATCAAACCTGACCCAACAGCCGCACTCAAGCTGGCAGAAATTCTGCGCCACCCCCCTTCTACATTGGCTTTTGTCGGGGACTCCACCGTGGACATCGCTACAGCTCGCAACGCAGGCATGATATCCGTTGCCGTCACATGGGGATACCATGATATAGATGATCTCCTTGCTTATTGCCCCGTCCTCAGGGTCGATCATATCAGCGATTTACCCGGTATGCTCATAAACCCAACCACCTGAAATGGCTTACCCATCCAGACCGTCAGAGACAAGCGGCATGCCCGGCGGCATCCCCTACATCATCTCCAACGAGGCTGCGGAGAGATTCTCGTTTTATGGCATGAAAGCAGCACTCGCTGTTTTTCTTGCCAATTATCTGGGGGTGCTTGGTGGTGAATCCATGAGCGAAGCCAAGGCTACTGCCTATGTCTCGTTTTTCAACTCAGCTGTATATCTGACGCCACTCTTCGGAGCCTTGATAGCGGACATTTTTTTCGGCAAATACCGAACCATTGTCACCTTGTCGATTGTCTACTGCCTTGGCCACCTTTCACTGGCCCTGATGGGCATGGCGGGGATTGTCCAGCTCTGGCTACTTGCCGGCCTTGGGCTCATCGCCATCGGTGCTGGAGGCATCAAGCCCTGCGTCTCTGCACATGTGGGAGATCAGTTTGGCAAAAACAACCAGCATCTCATCCCCAGGATATTCAATCTCTTCTACCTCTCCATCAACTTTGGTGCTGTGATATCCAACCTTGCCATACCGCTCATTCTCAAATGGCACGGTCCACATTGGGCCTTTGGTATTCCCGGTATTTTGATGGCCATCGCCACAATCGCCTTCTGGATGGGTCGCCACAAGTTTGTCCATATTCCCCCTCACGGAAAAGCCTTTGGCCGCGAGCTCCTCAGCAGGGACGGACTTGTCGCCATTGGCAAACTCGCACCCCTGTTCCTCTTTGTTGCAGTGTTCTGGTGCCTGTTTGACCAGACCGCCAACACCCTTGTTTTCCAGGCACAAAAAATGGATCTCCAACTTTTTGATTTCGCCTTCATACCGCCAGCATTACGTGAGCTCGAAGTCCTGCCCTCACAAATACAGGCCGCAAACCCCTTTCTCATCCTCATACTCATTCCGGTTTTTTCCTGGTGGATATATCCTGCGGTGGAAAAAATCGTCCCACTCAATCCACTGCGCAAAATAGGCACTGGCCTGTTTCTCATGGTGGTTTCCTTTATGGTCATTTCATACGCACAGGAAGCTATCGACCGCGGTCACACACCCAGTGTATGGTGGCAGCTACTCGCCTATCTTATTTTCACCTCCGCAGAGATTCTGATCTCCATTGTTTGCCTCGAGTTCGCCTATACCCAGGCGCCTCGCAAAATGAAATCCTTTGTCATGAGCCTGTTTTTACTCTCCGTCTTTGCAGGCAATGCTCTCACGGGAATCATCAACACCTATATTCAGATTCCCGTCATCGCGTTACAGGCGGAGGAGGCGCACCATGGTTACGATCACAAACCCGGCACTGACGATGACCTTCTCGCATCTGAGAATGGTGAGATTATCTCCCCTGCATTTGAACAACTCAAAGAGAGCGCAGCCGCGATCCAGTATATCTACCTGATTAAAAAATCACTTCCCACCACTGCCAATGGGGCCAAAGCGCTTTCCTCTATTCATGACCCATGGGGCAACCCGCTACGTTATACCCTGCTGAGCTCCAGCTCTGCCCGCATCTCGTCAGACGGACCGGACCAAAGCCCAAAAACCAAGTGGGATCTTGGTGTTATACTAAGCGTCAAGGAGGGCACTGCCGGGGAAGAGGGCACATGGCTGCACAAAGAGAAGAAGCGCCTGGGCATGCTCAAGGAGCAGCCCGTCCATGACCATGGCCAGCCCTTGCAAACGGCCTACTTTGCCGGCGGGCAAACCAAGCTTGAGGGGGCGGCCTACTTCTGGTTTTTCACCAGGCTGATGCTCATCACCGCTGTGCTCTTCATACCCTTCTCTCTCTGCTACAAGCCTAGAACCTACCTCCAGCAGTAGTGCTGGGCGGGTCTAGAACTTGTCGGTGACAGCTCCCGTCGAAGCCGAGGTGACATGTGCTGCATACTTTGCCAGGACCCCACGCTTGTATCGAGGCTCGTAGGGCTTCCACTGCGCACGGCGTGCCTCCAGCTCCTCGTCACTGACATTGACAGAAATGACATTGTTCACCGCGTCGATAGTGATTTCATCACCCTCCTCGAGCAGGCCGATGGGTCCACCGACATGCGCTTCAGGAGTGATATGACCCACGACAAATCCGTGGCTACCACCTGAAAAGCGGCCATCCGTAATCAGCGCGACCTTGTCACCCAGACCACGCCCCATGACTGCACTGGTGGGCCCGAGCATTTCCCTCATACCGGGACCACCCTGGGGACCCTCACGGCGAATCACAATCACATCACCATCAACGATCTTGCCCTCAAGGATAGCCGTCATAGCGTCCTCCTCACAATCGAACACGCGTGCGCAGCCGGTAAAGCTGTCTCCCTCTTTACCGGTGATTTTCGCAACCGCGCCCTCAGGGGCAAGATTGCCATAGAGGATGCGCAAGTGACTGTCTTTTTTGATCGGGTTGTCGAGCGGACGGATGATGTCCTGGTCCTCGGGATATTCCAGTGGTGAGTTCTCCAGGTTTTCAGCCAGGGTCTTGCCGGTGACCGTCAGACAATCGCCATGCAACAGGCCCGCCTTGAGCAGGATTTTCATCAGAGGTACCGTACCGCCGATCTTCACCAGATCAGCCATCACATACTTACCACTTGGCTTGAGGTTTGCGACCATCGGAACGCGCTTTCCAATTTCGGTGAAATCATCGATATTGAGCTCGACACCGCAGGCATGGGCCATAGCCAGCAGGTGCAACACAGCATTGGTGGAGCCCCCGAGCGCAATCACCACGGTGATGGCATTTTCAAATGCCTTGCGGGTCATGATGTCAAGTGGCCGGATACCCTTGTCCATCATATTGAGCACTGCCGCACCGGCATCAAAACAGTCCCGCATCTTATCATCACCGATCGCATCCTGAGATGAGCTATTAGGCAAAGACATGCCGAGAGCCTCAATGGCAGTCGCCATGGTGTTCGCTGTATACATACCACCACAAGAGCCGGCACCCGGAATCGCATTCTCCTCCACAATGCGTAAATCCTCGTCACTGAACTCACCGGCCGCATGCTTGCCCACCGCCTCAAACACAGACACGACATCCAAATCCCGCTTCTCGCCCTGAATGGTCGCACAACCAGGCAGGATAGTACCCCCGTAAACAAAAACTCCGGGACGGTTGAGGCGAGCCAGGGCAATGACACATGCTGGCATGTTTTTGTCACAGCCGCCAATGGCCACCACGCCGTCCATTCCCTCACAGCCCGCTACCGTCTCGATGGAATCAGCTATCACCTCCCTTGAAACAAGCGAATATTTCATACCCTCAGTACCCATTGAAATACCGTCAGAAATCGTAATCGTGTTGAAAATAACGGACTTGCCACCTGCTGCATCCACACCCTTGGCAGACTCCCTGGCGAGACGATCAATGTGCATGTTACAGGGAGTTACCTGGCTCCAAGTAGAGGCAACGCCAACCTGAGGCTTGGTAAAATCCTCGTTCTTAAAACCTACGGCATGCATCATTGCGCGGCTTGGCGCGCGATCCGGACCATCAAAAACTTGAGACGAATAGGTACGACGTGAATCAGACATGCCCACGTGCTAATGGATCACCACCGGATTGTAAACAGACAAGTTGACCGGTATCCACCAAGGACGGAAAAAACAGTGAAGAGCTAAAAACGTCGAATTATGTAATAAAGCTTAATTATCTAGATATGCTTTATTTTTTTAATTTTTATATTTAACTCAGAGAGAGGCGGTAAAATCAATCGGCAGGCGACCACCCCAAAAACCTTCCCTGATTTATTGTATATCACTCTTTATTAGCAGGTTGCAAATCATTATTGGATTCAGCTAGAAATTGGACCTCTTGATTATTAAACTTTTCCAGAAAGTTAAGTTATACATATATTGATACTTTTTTAATTTATTTATAAAAAAGTCTGGTCAGTGTAGATTATCTGCTTATCATAACAATCGTCTAAGGTTGATTGATTGACACAACTGGGAACACAACCCCCGGGGGGGGGGGGGGGGGGGGGGGGGGGGGGGGGGGGGGGGGGGGGGGGG
>CAYXEC010000014.1:0-35970 GCA_964463855.1 uncultured Verrucomicrobiales bacterium
GGTGTCCTCAAGGCGGTTGAAAATGTCAACGAGCAGATAGCTCCTGCCCTCCTTGGCCAGGACGCTACCGACCAGACGTTTATCGACAAAACCATGATCCAGCTCGATGGAACGCCCAACAAAAAGAACCTTGGTGCCAATGCCATTCTCGGTGTCTCACTGGCGACAGCCAGGGCTGCTGCCTCTGCCGTGGGTCTGCCTCTTTACAAATATCTTGGAGGCCCCAATGCCAAGGTTTTGCCAGTGCCCATGATGAATATCATCAATGGAGGCTCCCACTCTGATGCTCCGATAGCCTTCCAGGAATTCATGATCCGTCCTGTGGGTGCTCCAAGCTTCAAGGAGGCTATTCGAATGGGTGCGGAGGTTTTTCACAATCTCAAGAAAGTGCTGCACGATCGCGGTCTGAGTACGGCTGTGGGAGATGAGGGTGGATTCGCGCCCACCTTTGAAGGAACCGAAGACGCACTTGATACGGTATGTCAAGCGGTGGAGAAAGCTGGTTACAAGGTGGGTGAGGATATCACCTTTGCGCTGGACTGTGCGTCCTCCGAGTTCTTTGAGAACGGGGTATATGATTACACCAAATTTGAAGGTGAGGGAGGTGCAAAGCGCAATTCCGCGGAGCAGGCAGCCTACCTTGCCGAGCTTTGCGAAAAATACCCCATCGATTCCATCGAGGACGGTTGTGATGAAAACGACTGGGAAGGTTGGAAAATACTCACCGATACCATTGGAGACAAGGTCCAGCTCGTGGGTGACGACCTCTTTGTCACCAATGTTGATTTCCTGCAAAAGGGGATCGATCTTGGTGTAGCGAATTCTATCCTGATTAAAGTGAATCAAATCGGCACATTGACAGAGACCCTTGACGCTATCGAGCTTGGCAAGGTCAATGGCTACAATTCCGTAATCTCGCACCGGTCCGGTGAAACTGAAGACAGCACCATTGCCCACATCGCAGTTGCCACCAATGCTGGCCAGATCAAGACTGGTTCGATGAGCCGGTCGGATCGCATCGCTAAATATAATCAGTTGCTGCGTATTGAGGAGGCTCTATGCGAAGAGGCCATTTACGGCTGCTAGCACGTGCCTATCCCATCATTTTTGATCAAGGCCTCCGTTCTATTGAGCGGAGGCTTTTTTTATGGTGTAGTTTTGAGATAAAAAACCACTGAAAATGAATGGGTTAAACTCAGAGGCCGATCAGGGCAACAATTTCATCCCTCGTATAGATGGATGGATCCTCTGCAGCGGCATGCAGGCTTTCCTCAATGATCAACTCAGCCAAATCAGAGGAGGCTGACTCTGCACCATAGGCATCCGCTGGTTGAACTGTTTCACTGGGTGAGGCAGACGGCCATAGCTGAAAAGCAGCAATGATCAAGAGGCATGCACAGGCGGCTACGGCCAGACGCGGAGTTGTGAGCAAGGATCGTATTTGGAACAAACGCCAGGCGGCCGGTTTTTCTGATGATAGACGTGCTTCCCGGACAATATCGCAGGCAAACGAGGCACCGGGTTCTTGTCTGGAGGCGTTTTCAAGAAGCTGCCATACCGGATCCTCTTGCTCCCGGTCGTGCGCCTCGTCGTGGTGGTTGTCTGAATGGGGCATCATCGTCCTCTTAAACCGTCAATTTGGTGAAAAGTTGCGTATGGTTTTGAGTAATTTATACGCCTCGTTTGCTACCCCAAAGCTGTATGTGCAGTCGGTCACTGAGGCGAAAACCACGGTCGCGGCAAATCTCAGCCAACCAAGTGCGCCGATTTTGTAGAGTAGCCTTATCCCTGCCTTCCGGCATCAGAAGTGTCCGCTCCCGGGGGATTTCGTAATTGGAGAGAATGTCTTCTATTTCAGCGAGATCGTCTGCATGTGCCACTACGAATTTGAACCAGGATTTGCTCGAATGGGAAAAAAATGCCAGAGCCTCGGGCTGGATGCGCAAGGCTTTGTCATTGCCTGAGTTTTGCAATTTAGGCGAGACGTTGTATTGGCTGATGTGAGCATCCAGCTCGAAACTGGGGGCGATGGTGCCGTTGGTTTCAACCTCGATGTGATAGCTGGGGTTTCTGCTCTTCAAGCCTGCAGTAACTGCTTGCCAGGCCTTGTCCTGAAGAAGAGGCTCGCCGCCAGTGATTACGACATTGGTGCATGAAAAAGCGGCGATTTTTTCGACCACATCATCAGTGCTCATTTCCACGATGTATTCCTGTTTGTTGTATTTCTGGTAGCCTGGAAGCTTGTCATTTTCATGCGTCCACGGGGTGTGTTGCCAATTCCAGGTGTAGTCAGTGTCGCACCAGCGGCAATGCAGGTTGCAGAGTGATGCCCTCACAAAAACGGAGGGGACGCCCATGCTGACACCCTCGCCTTGAATACTGTGGAATATTTCAGGCTCGTTGTTTAATTTAGCAAGTTTCAGAGTGCTTGAGGCCATGAGCGAGTGGAGGTGTCGTCTCAAGGAGCCATTCTCCCTGTGAACGATAACAAAGCTGAAGCTAGGTTCAATTTCTCAGTGGACAAGTAATTTTGTGGCAGAGCGACTGTTGCTTATGCTAAGCAAGCAACGTGAAGATTATTACGAAGCGCGGTGATGATGGTTATACTGATGTGATGTATGGTGGCCGTATGCCTAAGACGGCACCCGCTGTTGCTGCTTGCGGAGCCGTGGACGAGCTCAACTCCTCACTTGGCATGGTTCGTGTTTCGATCCCCAATGACGTCATAGTTACCCAAATAGACCATATTCAGGGTCGCCTGGTGGGCCTCATGGGGCTGCTCTCAGTGCCGGCTGAAAAACGGAGTAAGTATCTGGATGATGGATATCCTGGTATCACTGAGGGTGATATCAAATGGCTCGAGCAAATTGCAGACGGGATATCGATTAATTTAGAGGGGTGGGCAAGACCCGGCGCGAGTGGTGATCATGGAGCTGCGTGGCTCGACGTGGCTCGTGCTGTGTGCAGGCGGGCCGAGCTCTTAGCCTGGCAGCTTGGAGAGGAGGTTCCCGTAGAAGTATGCCGTTATCTCAACAGGCTCTCGGATATACTCTGGATGTGGGCTCGTAGGCTTGAAGAACAGAGCCGATGAATCAATTGAGCGTGGGTGTTAAAACAAAGAGTGCCTTGGTAACCTCAATAGAGTCCTCAGCATCCATGGTCTTATACTCATGACCTGCTCCCCATGAGTCGGTAAAGATGATTTTTTTCTCTTTTCTGTTGTAGCCAACAATGATGCGCATGTGGCCGCCGCCAGCTTGCTGGTTTATCTCAGGATCTTCGGGCTTGATGCCTAGCTCCATTGCCCAGAGCAGCGGGATGCCGTCATCGATGTGCTGGGTGATGATTTTATAGTATGAGCGAGAGGGTATGTCCCTGCCCACAAAGCGATCGTCCTTGAGTTGGACCAGTCTTCCCTCATGGGATACTGCCAGGCATTTGTAACGCGTTTTAAACAAGTAATCGATACTACCTAATTGCTGATTAATATAGAGAACGTCTGTTCCCTTCTCAGGGTCGGAATTGGCAAGTTGGGCAAGCTGATGCATATCACAGGCAATACCGTAATATTCAAACAAACGCTGGATGGATGCGACAACACAGTAGCCTTTGTTGCCCTGATCGACCATGGGAATACCACTGATGAAAACGTTGCCATTCTTTTTCCTTACATTCTCGGCAAGCCTTGATTTGCGGACGGTCGACTGCGAGCGATCTTGAAGTGCAGCCTCGTAGATCCCACCTGCACCTTTACTGGCAAGCCTCATTCGCATGAACTGCATCTCAGCTGGTTTGAGCGGGTCTTGGATGTCTGGGTTGCAGAGCAAGACCGCTTTGCCCTTGGGAGATGACCAGACATAGCCGTGGGTCATTACCCCTTTCTTTACATGGCCCTGCCGCTTGAGGGGTTTGGTATCAAGCTGAGAGGTAATGAATTCTTCTGCCTCGCTAAAACGCCTTGCAAATTCAGGGCTGCTTATCTGGTTGCTGTCGCCGGTGTTGAAAAGCGATATTGTGACGCCCAGGAACTTGCCATTTTCAAAATCAACAATCACCTCCTCAATGGGGACCGATCCTCGGAGAATGGTGAGGTTCACCTCGACATTGTGGGCGGGACTGCGTTTGAAAATAGCACGGTCCTTTTTGCTCGTCAGCCACTCGAAGTAGGGGTTGGTCTCAAAGTTGCCTTTGGGATATGTTTGCTCCAAGTCCTCTGGTTTGAGTTGGTAAGCATCAGGAAGCTTAATGAGGGGGTCCATATCCGCTTCCAGCTTGAAATGCCCTGCATCTGCCAGGGTTGAGAAAGCTGATATGCAAAAAAGACTTGATCTTATGAAGAGAGTAAAGGGGAATGTCCCTTCTCTGCCCTTGGTGAGTGTTGCCAGACAGGTCATAAATATGAACCCTAGTGCAAGCAGGGTGGTTTTACCATCTCATTGTCGCATCAGGGAAGGTATGCCTCTTTTGAGTAATTCAGCATCTACAAGATCTGAAATGGATGACTCGAGGTAGATGGTTTTGGGCGGGCCATCCGCGAATTCGATGGTGTGTAAGCCATCAGAGTCAGGCGTTTTAAATGCTTCAATGAGGGATTGGATGTCAGCGATCTCATGACCGTTCACATTGGTCACTATAAAGTGGCGCAATTGCTCGTAACCAGTGGTCGCGGGAGTCGGTATAACTGCGCTGAGAAAAACAAGGTGATTGCGTCCCTCCTCATAGTCCTCCGGGGAGGCGAGAACATCGAGGAGGTTGAGGGGTGCCTTGGTTTCCCAGTCATTGCCAAAGGCCTTAAGATAAGTGGCAGTGAGCTCCTGAAAAATCAACCCGCCCTTGACCAGATAGCGTGGTGCCTGGTCATAGGTGTAGTGGGCGACGAGACGTTTGCCGGGGCGGGCGAGAGTCGCTGTTTTACTCACTTCCTGCCCTTGGCGCAAAATTTTAAGTTCTACCCTGTCTCCGGTCTTGAGCGAGCCGCGGATGAGGTGACTCCAATAAAGGCGGCCATAGCGCGCGTCTGTGTAATAACCGCGCCTGCCTATCGCTTTGCCATCCACTTCGATGATCACGTCGCCTTTCTCCAGGCCTGCCTTCTGCGCAGCACTTCCATTGCGTACTTCCGTGATGTAAAGACCACCCACATCGTCAGAGAGGCGTAGCCATTCTCTGAAATTTGGGTCGACCGTACTTGTGATGGCAATGCCAAGTGAGGGAAAACCTTCATACTTGCCATCAGCAGCGTCATCGATAAATGATCGAATGATTTCCGGAGGGATAATATCAATGATTTGATCTTTTGCGTCGTAGCTACTCAACAGGCCCAAGAGCTCGCCTTGATGAATCACCGGAACGGTGAAGCTATTGGATGCACTCTGCATGGATCCCTTTGCTTCATAGGTGAGAAAGAAATGCCCTTGGGCGAAGCTCGATACAATGTCCGCAGTCTGAATGGTGGCATTGGTAATGATGGGCATGCCGCTGTCCTCCAGTTGCCAGACATCCACGCGATCTCCGATCGTAGCGGGATTTCCCAATGAAATGGATTCGAGCTCAGAAAAGAAGCTTTTAGAATCACCATTATTGGGCTCGAGAAGGGCCAGATTGGCTTCGTAGTCGATAGCGATGACCTTGGCGGGCAGCTTGCGGGTGCTGTCGGCATTTTCCAATTCGATATACGATGCATCAGCAGCCATTTCAGCAGTTGTCAGCACGCAATTTTCCGAGATCAGCACACCCAGTGCACGACGATTAGTTGGTGCTGATTTGTCCCATGGCTGGGAGGCGCTCCAGGTTTGAATGGTTGAATTGATGCGAACCAGGGATTTTTTAATCGAGTCCCTGGCGCGGGGAG
Organism: uncultured Verrucomicrobiales bacterium; assembly: GCA_964463855.1. Lineage (GTDB taxonomy): Bacteria > Verrucomicrobiota > Verrucomicrobiia > Verrucomicrobiales > Akkermansiaceae > Oceaniferula. The sequence goes on from CAYXEC010000014.1 coordinate 5,852, forward strand.
CGGTCTGTAATGATTCGTCGGAATCGGGTTGGGGATCCGCAGTCTGGCATTTGTTCTCGCAGCAGCTTGTAACAATGAATTGCAACGCAATAGCCAGAGCTGGCAGTGTAGGTGTAAATTTCATAAACAGGGAATCCAAGTTTTATTCGCCAAGGTATGCGGCCGAGGTGATGCCATAGTTCTGCTGTGTTCGCTGGCTTGCTGCATCTGCCTTGTCACCAGGTATGACGATAGGGCGTTCGATACCTTCACACTTGATCACAAAAAAATCTGGTGGGTTTTGCGGGTGCAAAAGCTCGTGAGCATGAGTGAGGGAAGTGACCTTCACATCATTAATGGATTCCAAAGCAGTGCCAACATGACTATCGAAATGAGTATTGACCGGGTCGCTCAAGACACGGGTGAGAATGACGATGTCCTGGCGCTCCTTGAAAATAGCGTCATCGAGGTAGTGTGTGAAAAGACGCCTCACGCGTGTGTTGGAGAGATCGTGTGCAGCGTAGAGATTCCGGTCCAAGGGTTGAAGAACAAGGCCGGCAAAGGTCGTGTAGCGCGGCTTGACGTCATACTGAATCGCATACATCTGGCTTGGCGGAAACGGCTTCAGCGTGCATATGACATCCATCGCTTTGCCTTGGCGGATAATGCTTAGTTTGACCTCGTCCCCGGAGAACTTCCTCTCCACGATTTCATTCATATTGACCTTTTCACCATCGATGAGGATGTTGCCAGCAGCATCCACAGCATTGTTGTTGATAGCCGTCAGGATGTCATTCTTCTGAAGCACTCCGTCGCAGGGTCCGTCTGGTGTTACGGCGGCAACCAGTACACCGGGAGATGTGGGGCTCAGACCAAACTTTTTCTGCATGGCAGGATTAAACATGGGAAAGTCGGATATGCCCAAATCCACGTATTTATCATACTTGCCGTCTTCAATGTCGGTGAGGAATCGTCTCACGACGGGTATGGGAATCATATAACCTGTATTATCAGCGGAGCGAAGTCCCTGAAAGGCAACGCCGACGACTTTGCCCTCCTGAAGTACGGGCCCCCCTGAATTTCCCGGGTTGATGGCGGCATCGATTTGAACGACCAAATGCTGATCTGCTCTGGAGTGGCTGTAGGTGTTAAAATCAATACGCGAGACAACACCGCGGGTGACAGAAATGCGATTTCCACCCACTGGGTAGCCAATGACACGTACCTGGCTTTCCAGTTTTGGGACGCCGCCGAGTTGAAAGTGGTGAAGCTGCTCAAAGGGAGTGAAATCCTCGACCTCCAGAAGAGCAAGATCGCAATCATGGGCAATGTGTAAAATCCTCGCTGGATGCTTGCGGGCGGCACCATGCATGGTGATCAATAGCCGCCGGGCATTGGATACGACATGGGCGTTGGTTAGAAAAAGATTGGGGCCAATGAGAAAGCCGCTGCCGATCCCGCCGCTGAATCTGCCAGCTTTCCATGGCTCACTGTAATTGGGAACCTGAGTGGCAACCTCGATGCGCACAACCGAGCTGTATGCTTCATGAGGCAGGGATGCGTCCAAAGAGGTTTCGGTATGCTCCAGTGGTGCAGCGTTGGTCTTGTGCAAGATGGTGAGGTGCATCGAACACATCACGAGAAGACAGGATATGGGCAATGGCCTTGGCATGCTGCTAAGCTAGGCTTATTTGATGTGATGGAAAGCGGGAAACGATATGTTGGGAGATTTTTGAAGACATTTTTGACCCATGAGTAAGGGTTCGTTGACATATTCCACCTCATGAAGCATACCCTATGGTATGCCAGATCTCGTACATGGCGACAATAACACCAAAACGACCCCGATCGCATTGAAAGGGCGTCACATCTGTGTTGTTGCGCCCCATGATTTTACCGAGGCATGTTTCTCTGTTCCGGCAGTTCGCTCACTAAGGCATTTTGCTCCCAAGGCAAGCATCGCGGTTTTGTGCCCTTCCAAGCAGTTACCCTTGTGGCTTCGAGCTCTTCCTGAAATTGACCATGTCCTTGACTACAGAGAGGGGGCTTCAGTGAGCAATATCGGATCTGTGGTGCAAGCCTGCGAAGTGGAGTTCGACACAGCCATAGCCTGGGAGGCTGGCAAGGCGGCTACAGCGCTCTGCAAGGCTGGCGTCGACCAGCGTCTTGGATATCCTGCCGCAGGCTTGGAAAAATGGCTCACTGAAACGGTGTCCGTGGTTCATCGGGCTGGTCCCGTTGAGCACAGGGTAAGACATTATCTGGGGTTGATGAGGCAACTTGGTGCCAATGCGTTTGTGAAGTCGAGTTTTGAGACCCCGTCCTTGCCGCCGCCGCCGGATAAGATCAGGATCGCACTTGCCCCTCTCTCTGAGTATGGGGCTTCCCACCAGTGGCCTGTGGATCGCTTTATACAGCTCATTAATGCTATGAATGAGCGTTACGAAGGTGTTTCTTGGACCATATTTGACAGGCAGGATGCCAAGGGGGGTGGTAATGGGCTCGAAGTCTTTGAGGACCTGCTTGCTGAGGAGGATGTGGATGCCAGCGAGAACTGGGAGAGGGAAGGGTTCTTTGACCAGCTTGCTGGTTGCAGTGTACTGCTTGCTTGTGATGGAGAGCTAGCACACATGGCGGCCCTCATAGGGCTGCCGGCCACGGTCATTTTTGGTCCCAACTCTCCGGAGTGGAAAAGGCCTGTGAGCAAGCAGAGCGTCGTTGTGCGCGATCACGTGGCATGTAGCCCGTGCTATTTGAAGAAATGCCCACTTGATCACCGCTGTCAGAGCAATGTGACCGTGGAGATGGTCATGGAAGGTCTCGAGCGTGCGATCCGCTTACGCTAGGAATCAATGCCGGCTCGAACAATGGATGGCTCTGCTTGAAAATCAGTCTTCAAGCTCAATGCGGGGGAACACTGGCTTTGGTTTGGCAAGCTCCCTGCCAACGGCAAGCATGCCCCAGTGAAGTTCCGAGAGTTTCGCCTCGGCAAGATCTTTCGCGTTGAGCTGTGACTGGATACGCTCGCAGGCACTTGGAATGATGGGCTTGAGTAGCACGCTTGCATGGGCCACCGCTTCGACCATATGGCTCAGCACGGTATGTAATTGCCCGGCTTTGCTCTCATCCTTGGCGATTTCCCAAGGCTTTTGCTGCTCGGCATAGACATTAGTTGCCGATATGAACTCGATGATCGAATCCAAGGCAAACGAGATCTCGTAACGATCCATGTGGTAGCGGTATTTTTCAATGGTTGTATCCAGAGATGCGCGCAACTGCTGGCTGGCCTCATCGTCATACTCCGAGGCTGTGATCACGCCACCGCAGTAGCGCTTGCTCATATTGAGGGCGCGGTTACAGAGATTGCCCAGGTTGTTTGCCAGCTCCGTGTTGAAAAGCATCACCATGCGCTCTATATCATAGTCTGAGTCGCGCCCCGTGTGGATGTCACGCACCAGATAGTAGCGCACTGCATCCTGGCCAAATGTATCCACCAATGCAACGGGATCCACGACATTACCGAGTGATTTGGACATCTTCTCGGAACCTGCACTGCCGTCATCAGACTTCTTTTTAATGTTCCACCAGCCGTGGCAGAGCAGGGTGGGCATTTGGTCATCACTGAAGCCCATGGCGTGCAGCATGCACATCCAGTAAATGGAGTGGGAGGGCACCAGGATGTCTTTACCGATAATGTGAATACTGGCTGGCCAGAGTTTTTCGAAGTCCGGTAGGGAGCTCTCAGCCGCTTTCTGGTAGCCTGCGAAGGATATGTAATTAATCAGGGCATCAAACCAGACGAAGGTGACATATTCTGAATCAAAGGGTAGTTCGATACCCCAACGTAGACGTTGCTTTGGCCGTGAAATACAAAGATCCGTATCGAGCGAGCGTTCAATGGCATTGAGGACATCAGCCTTTCGAAACCCCGGTATGACAAAGTTCTCATGGGATTCTACGAAGGCCTTGAGCCAGGGCACGTGCTCGCTGAGTTTGAAGTAGTAATTTTCCTCGTCGCGCTCCTCGACCTCGCCCCACTCCTCGCCAAACTCACCCTGCTCGTTACGTTCCTTGTCCGTGAGGAACTGCTCCTGGCGAATGGAATAATAGCCTGTGTAGCGCTTCTTGTAGATTTGCCCCTGATCGTAAAGTTGCTGGATGATGCCCTGAACACATGTCTTGTGCTCGGGATTGGTGGTCTCAGCCCAGCCATCATAGTCCAAGCCAAGCTTTTCCCATGCATGAATGAAGCCCTTGGTGACACGTTTAACGTAGGTAGCCGGATTGACCCCGTCTTTTTCAGCTGTCTGCTGCACTTTTTGGCCGTGCTGATCTACACCGGTCAGAAAATAGACGTCCTCTCCGCACAGGCGCTGGTAGCGGGCAATGACATCAGCGAGCACCTTTTCATAGGCGTGGCCGATGTGTGGGGCACCATTCGTGTAATCGATGGCGGTTGTCAGGTAAAACACGAGAGAAACGATTGAGGAATGGAATTTGCGCAGCGCAACTACTGATTCTCGACGGCAAGTCCTTTGACGTCAGCTTCTTGATACTGCTGTTGCAACCAGCTCAGAAACGCAATCATCATGATCTGATTGGAGCTGCCACTGATCGCTGCTTCGACCCTTTGCTTGCTTTCTTCAGTATCCTCGATTTCGCGGCTCACGAGATAGAAGAAGAGAGAACGGTCTTTTTCGTCAATGGTTTCGGACACTTCCCCGGGGTTGAGGCCGCTGGCCTTCTGGTGCAGGAGGCGGTAACTGGGTTCCTTTTGCTGGGTGTCTCTATCAGCAATTGAGAAAGGACCAAGTTGCTCCGGTTTGAGGGCTTGTTGTTGGGCGGCTTGCTCAAAGCTTTGACCCGATGCCAATGCTTTGGCAATGGCCTCGCGGGCCTCGAGCGCTGCCTCCTTGACCTTTTGTGCACTGGTCTCGGCTATGAGTTCTGCGCGGGCCGTGTCTTTGGCTGATTCGTAATCCAGCAGGGCGGGCTCGACCACTTCCTCCAGGGTGAAGATGATCCATCCATGTTCCCCAACCGGCAGGGCATCGGAAACGAGATCGTAAGGGTCTTTGGATGAAGTGCTGTGTCCGAAGATGAAATCGGCCAGCGATTTGCCCTGATTGAAGTTTCCACGCAATTTGAGGCTGGCAAGATTCCTTGGGAGCTGTGAGCGCGAAAACAATTCGGTTTTTTCTACCTGATGGTTACGCTTTGCCAGAATGGCTGGAAAATCGAGGGGCTTTTTCTGCTCTTCATTGTCATAGATCTCCTGCGAAATCTGGTCTATTTCCTTTTGAATGGAGCGGGCATCTTTGGCCCTTTGATCTGCCATTTGAGCCTTGATTTTCGCCTCGGCCTCTTGGCGTACCTTCTCAGCTTCGGCATGAGCATTCTTTTCTTCATCCGTGGCATCGGGGGAGAGTGGGGCCGGTGATGATGTGACCTGAGTCTCTGGAGGGAGATTTAGCAAAATGTAATGGATTCGGCGCTGCTCATCGGTCTTGTAGGCGTCCTGATGCGCATCCCAGTATGATTTGATCTCTTCTTCACCAGGGTTCTCTTTCGCTGCAAAATCACTTCTATTGAACACCACACGCGAGATGAGCACGGATTGCATTTGAGCCTCGAGCAAATCCTGGACGGCCTTGCGGGGTGGAACCAGGCCTCCGCCGACGATTTGGATGACTTTGTTCAGGCACAGGTTTTCATGAACAATATCACGCAGGTCTTTTTCGGTCATGCCAAGCCTGCCGAGTCGTTTCTCAATGAAGCTGGCATACTTGACCTGATCGAATTGCCCCTGGTTGTTGAAGCTGGTCGATGATTTGATGGCGTTACTGATTTCCTCCTCACTGGCGTTGATGCCCATCTCCCGAATCGCTTGCTGGATGATGATTCTGTTGCTGATGAAGCGATTGTAGTCATCGGCTTTGAGGTTGCGCCCCATGGTGACGTAGTAGTTCGGATAGCCGAATTGCAGAAGCTGCATGGCTTGCTGTAGCTGCTGGCTGTCAGGCACCATGAGAAAGTTGACATAGGCATGCAGCCCCGCTTCCGATGCAAGCTGAAGGGTGCTCTCTCCCATACGGCGGTATTCCTGCTGGTCAAGGATGCGGCCATTGGCCTCAAGCAGTGTAGGGCCCGAACCAATGCCGCCGCCGCCACTGCTCGATATGTCATTCATCGTGAACAGGAAGCCTGCGGCGAGCAGGATAAAGACGACAGCCATCAGGCCGGTGTATTTGCGCATGTTTTCGATCATTACGGAAAATGTGGATAAGGTTGCTGTTTAGCTGTAACAGTAGGGGGCGGGAACTTAGTGGGAGATTGACTGAGTAGCAATACTAAAGCCTTGAATTCAGCTCGAAAATGATAATTTTTGGTTGCTTGGACAGAGGGCGTAGCCCAGTTAAGCGTATCCTCCAGACATGAAAAAACCCTGGCAAGAAAAACTTACCAGGGTTTAAGAATGGGCTCCTCAGCATCAACGCGTTGCGCTTACAGCTTCGCAGCATTTACTATGAATAAAATTTGAACGAAATTTCAATGAGAAGAAGAGGGCACAAACAATGCCCCTTTCCGGTGTAGGGTAGACTACCCGACTGTATTTTTTGTTCGAAATTCAATGTAAAAACCCCCGGGGCTGCCTCTTTGAGCAGGTGGTGGAGAAAGCTCTGGGGTTTTGCCATGGAATCAGACCTCGAAGGTCTGGCTTTCGAAGAAGTGTTCATTGTGATGCATATGCCGCTCATGGTTGACAGATTATGCGCTTGATTGAGCGCGCGCGCTGGATTCTCTTATTGCCATGAAATTCAGCAATGTAACAGCAGAGGCAAAGGCGAACATTTACTTTGAGGGTCAGGTTGTTTCCCACAGTATTATTCTGGCGGACGGTTCCAAGAAGACCTTGGGCATCATTTACCCGGGAACCTATTATTTTAGCACTGATTGCGCTGAGCGAATGGAAATTATTGATGGTTCATGTGCCGTTCAGCTCGATGACATAGACGGCTGGGACAGGTTCACCGCGGGAGAGCATTTTGATGTCCCCGCTAAATCCGGATTTAGCATCGAGGTGACGGGCGGCATCTGTCAATATGTCTGCTCCTACTGACTCAATACCCAGTCATATTCGCGCGCTATCTGCTCTTCGATAGGTATCTGCAGGCCGTCAGGTAGCACACCCCAGGTGTAGGTCTCGATCTCCACATGGGTGCAAAACCCTGGATGAGATTGCAGGTAATGGATTGCATCAGCCGCATGCTTTTGGGTAGAGCTCAAGGGTTGCCGGGGGGTGGTGTAGAGAGGTATGTGGAAATGAACCCGGGCGGTTGCAGGTTCTATCATTTCCTGGGTTGTTTCAAGAAATGCCGGCAGGTCGTGAAACCGGATGAGGTTGCCATCATGATTTTGTACAATCACCTGATGAAGGTAGGTAGGTTCGTCAAAGACGCGAATGGCATCGATGGCCGCCTGAGATGCTGGATTGAATTCCAGTGCTGAGGAGAGATGGATCTTGGAAATGCGCAAACCTGCAGCCCGGAACCTGTCCAGTGACGCTTCGCAGTCATCAAACTCCAATGCAAAGTGACATGTGTCGTAGTTGATTCCTATGCGCTTTTTGATGAGCTCGGGGGTTGGGCTATAGCTCAGGAGGCGCTCAAAAAAAGCAATGGTCTCCTCGGTATTCTCAAAGTGGCCAAGCGGCTCTGGCTCCATGCCCAGATGAAGATCACACCCGTGTTTAATGGCGAGATGCTCAATGTGCTCGGCGCAAGCCTGTAAATTCTCGAATATGGCATGCTCGTTAGCACCGAATGCCTTAAAGGATCCAGGAAGAGTCGATACCGAACCTTCCACTCCGGCAGGCACGAGTTGACTAATGATGGTGAAGAGCTCTTTGGTGTAGTCGAGCCGTTGCCTTGTTGTCCAATCCGGTTGGTAGACTTTTTCTTTTACCCTTGTGCCGTGGAAGGAGCCGTAGGGGAAGCCATTGATAGTGAAAACGTAACATTCTTCTTTATCCAGCCACTTCTTGAAACACTCGAGATTGTCCTTTTGAAGAAGTTCCTCGGCAGCGCGGGCTGAGAGCCTTAGTCCTATGGCATAGGGCTCGCCAGCGGATTGTACCTGATCCCTTACCTGAAGTGTGTGGTTTTCAAGCGCCAACAAAGTCTCCGACCAGCTTTCTGCAGGATGGATGTTGGTGCAGTAGGCGAGATGAGCCCCTGGAAGATTGGAGGATTTCACCGGGACTCTACGTTGCGAAGATCTATGATCTTTACCACATTTGCATAGGGATCTCTGAAAAAGAGCATGGCATATCGGCCAATGATCTTCACTTCAATGGTTCTACCTCTGGGGTCTGGGAAGTGGTAATTGCCATGGGTTTGCGGATTGGACTGCAGACGCCTCAAAAAGGCAAGGATGCCGCCTTGGTTGCCGAGCTTTTTGAGATAGTCAGCAACATGGGTATGCAGATAAATGAGTGTCTCAGTCATTTTCATCAGGGGTTGGCGAATCCTGCCATATTTGCCAGTTTTCCGCATCTGAATCCTCTATGCGCTGATGGAGACTCGGCAGCACTAGGCTGTTTCTCTTTAGGCGTTCAACCAGCAGGAAACCGGCAATATGATCCTGATTTTCAGCGCTAAGCTCCCCAAGGCTCGCTTTTAATGATTCCAGTTCCGGGTTACTCATGAGGGTTCACAGAGAGAAATGAGGTGACTGGCTAAGGAATTTCGAGGGATTCTCATAGACGACTTTTTGAATGGTTTTGGCAGAATGCTGGCGTTTCTTCATCTCCTGCATGCATTTGGCCACGGCCAATGGATCGGAAATGCCCCAGTCACATGCCGAGTTCATCCAAATGTTCTCCATGCCGAAATTTTCCAGAATGTCAATGGCCCGGGGCAGGGTGCACTTGGACTCGGGGTAGAGTGTCATTCCCGCCCAAAACCCTTCATCAAGGACAAGGCCGGCGGTGTGCTCCTCAACGTGGTCGATGATGACGCGGCTTGGGTTGACCCGGGCGTTTTTGAGCGCGTCGATAATCAGACGGGTGCCTTTCAATTTGTCCTCGAGGTGTGGAGTATGGATGAGAATGGGTAAATCGTGTTTCAGGGCGAGGGCCACATGTTCTTCAAAAATGGCTAGCTCATTAGTGGTGTTTTTATTGAGGCCGATCTCACCAATGCCGAGAACGGTGGGGGCATCCAGGAACTCAGGGATGATGCTCATCACCTCGCGAGCAAACCCGGCATCTTCAGCTTCCTTGGGGTTGATGCATAGCCAGCAGAAATGCTTGATGCCGAACTTCGCTGCGCGCTTGGGCTCGTAATCAGTTAGTTGTCGGTAGTAATCGTAAAATCCCTGGGGTGAGCTGCGGTCGTAGCCAGCCCAGAAAGCGGGCTCACAGATGGCCTCGCACCCGGCTATGGCCATGGCTTGGTAGTCGTCTGTTGTGCGGCTCACCATGTGAGCATGAGGTTCAATGTAAGGCATCTGATAAAGTGAGTTGCTAGTTGCCGGATTGGTTATTAGGTGCCCCAAAGGCACCTTGAATCGTTGCCTTGGCCATAGGCTCCGTGCTCTGATCGGATAGAACATTGAGAACCGCCTGCGCGCGTGACTGGCCGCCAGGTTCCAACATGGCATCAAGGGCTTTATGGAAGCCATCCAGACGGAAATCAGCATCACCCTCGTGACGGTCCAGACGGTCCATGAATGCGGCAATATCAATTAACTTGTAGCGCGCATCCATGAAATAGAGATCAAGGATATCTTGTTTGCTGGGCATAAGGGAAGGTTAATGGACATTCGCTAAATTCCAAATGCCAAATTCAGTTTCCAAATTTAATTTTTCGCGGTAAGTGTAATTCCATGCAGAATGTTGATGAACGCGATCTTGGTGTGCAGCCACTGGATGCCATGATGGTGGAATGGGGTCTGGATAATCATGATTTGGTCAAGGTTTCCACAGAGCAGCTCACCCACAAGCAGGTACAGAAAGCCAGAAAGGGCCGGCGTTTGAGTTTGAAAATGATGCAAAAGGTGACAAGGGCATTCAATGTAGCCATCTGGCATCAGCTCAACGATGAACTAAAAGAGCAGTATTACGAGTATATGCACAGGGATTTGTTCAATTATGCCAAAGGTCATGATGCGGCCTGGCAGGACCCGAATGGCCCTATTCAGGCGGCACTTAAAAATGAGTGAGTGCCATGAAGGTGGATTTTCTCGTCATTGGGCAGGGCTTGGCAGGAAGTAGCCTGGCTCTGGAATTATTGAAACGGGGGCGATCTGTTCTCGTCGTGGATCGCCTGGATGGCAGCGGATCAACAAGGATTGCAGCAGGTTTGGTAACTCCGCTTACCGGCAAGGGTATGAATCCTGCCTGGAGGCAAGAGTATTATCTGCCCAAGGCTGTCGATTTTTACCATCAATTGGAAAAGGAAAGTGGTCGCAAATTTTACCACAACACTCCGGTGGTGCGTGTTTTTGGCTCTGGGAAAGAGCGTGAAAAATGGCGTTCAAAGCAGGCGCCGGAACACCCATGGGCGTTCGAGCTCGATGATCTGGAAGGTCCTTTCCGTCATGATCATGGAGGTATTGAAATGCCTGAGGGGGCATGGCTGGATACCCTGTCATTTCTCCATGTCGTGCAGGATAAGCTCATGGACGCGGGGGCATGGCGTGAGGCTGTTTTTGCTGAAGCGGATGTCTCCTTTGGCGAAGGCAAGGTTATATGGCAGGATGTCACGGCAGGTAAGATTATTCTTTGCCAGGGGGCCTATGGCTTGAATGGTGTGGATGGTTACGAAGGCTGGTTTTCCCATATCAAGCACCGCAGTGCGAAAGGTGAGATTCTCAACGTATGGATTGACGGTCTTGATGAGACCAGACGTTATCACTGTCGAGGCTGGTTGGCTCCGAGGGAGGGAGGCATGTGGAAGGCCGGGGCTAATTACGATTGGAAGCACATGGATGCCACACCCAGCGAGGAGGGTAAATCCGAGGTGCTCGATAAATTGAATAGCTGGATCAAGCTCGGAGATGGTGGTGAGGTTCCCATGGAGGTGATTGATCATGAGGCGGGCATCAGGCCCATCATTCGCAACAGCATGCCGGTGGTTGGTTTTCATCCGGATATGCCACTGGTGGGTTTCTTCAACGGCCTCGGTTCAAAGGGGACTTTGATGGCGCCTGCAGTGGCAGAGCATTTTGCTGCACATTTGTGCGGGGAATTGGAATTGGATGAGGAACTGAGGCTGCCGGATTGAGGGCAAATGAACGAGGCACAGGAAATAGAAGGCAACTTGCTTGAATATGCCCATGAGATCGTTCGCGGCCACGTAAAATCCGGCGACGTAGCGGTGGATGCCACACTAGGCAACGGCCATGACATGTTGTTTTTGAGCCATTGTGTAGGCTGGAGCGGCAAGGTATTTGGGTTTGATATCCAAAGTGATGCCATTGATGCAACCCGCCAGCGGCTTCACGATGCAGGAATTGCTCCGGGCCTTTACCACCTGGTGTGTGATAGCCACTCCGGCATGGCCAGGTATGTTAACCGCGAAGTTCAGGTTGTGATGTTTAATCTCGGATATTTGCCGGGTGGAGACAAACGTATCATCACTCGTTCTGAAACTACGCTTCAGGCGCTTTCTGCAGCAGTGGATCTGTTGGCTGCGGGTGGCGTGTTAACTGTTATGTGCTACCCTGGCCATGACGGTGGGACGGAGGAGGCTGCCCTGGTCACAGACTGGCTGGCACGGATGTCACCTGAGCATGGCGAGCTTCGAAGATATCGCCGTGCAGGTGCATCAGACTCAACTCCCTTTTTATGCGTGATAACGAAAAAAACGGCTGGCATCATGGGTGATGCCAGCCGCAGAAGTATGGGTTGAGACGAAGCCCGGCTCCTAGAAAGGTTTCCCTTCCAACGGTTTGATTGCCTGAATCGTCATTTTGTAAGGGGCAATCGTCTTGGCAATCGCCTCCTGATCAAGGTCGCCAGCTTTGGCGAGATGGAGAGTAATGCCGCGGTTGACGTATGCCGCAGAAATGTTGTCGATTTTTTCCAAAGCCACACGGGCTTTTTCATTAGTGTCCGCTCATCCTGTGCCGGTCACTGCGAGCACATAGGCAGCCTCGGGAATAACCAGCTCCTCTTTGGCAAAAGAGGCAAGACCGAGACCTTTTTGTTTGAGTGCTTCCGTTGTTTTGTCTTTGTCGAGCTCAGTGCCATCACTCATGACAACCGTGGCACGAAGACCGGAAAGGAGAATTTTTTGGACACCATCTTGTGTTTTGAGAGCCAAACTGGCTCGGCTGGAGACGCCTCATCCCTTGCCGCTAACCTTGACGATGTAGACGGTGGCAGTGTTGGAAGCGGCGACCTCTTCCTGGGCAGCTGCTGGGGAAGCGTCAATGGCAAGCACCGGGGAAAGGGCAAGACCCATGGCTGCAAGTCCAAATGTCGTTGTTGATAATATGCTGGTTTTCATGGTTTGTAAGTTGATTGAAAAAATCATAGCTACACTACTACTGCAGCCGGTTGTTGCAAGAGAAGATGTGATTTTTTTATGGGGGGCTTCGCGGCAGCTGGGTGTTTATTCGACTTCAACGATCATGTTGATTTCAACAGATACATTGAGCGGCAGCGCTGCAGCTCCGAGTGCTGTGCGGGAATGGACACCCTTGTCCCCGAAAATCTCGACCAGTAGATCGGAGCAGGCATTGATGACTGCGGGGTGCTGGTAAAAGTCGGGCTCTGAATTGACGAATCCGCCGACGTTAACCACACGAGCTAGCTTGTCGAGGTCGCCGATTTCGGCTTTGACGACAGCTAGACGGTTGAGTGTGATCATGCGGGCTGCTTGCTGTGCTGTTTCCACTGATGTCTCCGTTGGGACCTTGCCAAGGAAGGTGTCATCGTCGAGTGGTGGGATGCCTCCTGCGAGAAAGAGGAGGTTTCCGGATCGCACACAATTGACATAGGATCCTGCCGGGGGAGGTGCCGCTGGCAGGCTGTAGCCTAACTCCTGTATTCTGTTTTCAATGAGAGACATGGTATTGGATGGATCTGGAGATGGTTGAATTTTCAAAAGAGAGAGCTGAGTCGGTATGAACCTGGGAGGCTATCATTGTTGTTTGTGTTTCTGCAAAGCTGCAGCTACGAAGCCTGAAAAAATGGGGTGAGGGTGATTTGGTCGCGATTGAAATTCAGGGTGAAACTGGGCCCCGATAAAAAACGGGTGATCGGGAATCTCAACAATTTCGACAAGCCCCTCGGGATCAGAAACAGCGCTGATTTTGAGCCCGGCACTCTCAAGCTGCTCACGATATTGAGCGTTGAATTCATAACGATGGCGATGGCGCTCACTGATAAGGTCCTTGCCGTAGAGTTTGTGTGCGACGGTGTTTTCGAGGATTTTGGAGTCACTGGCGCCCAGACGCATTGTAGCGCCCATATCCTCAATGCCCTGTTGTTCCTCTTGCAAGGAAATGACGGGATGAGGGGTTTGCTTATCGAATTCAGTGGAGTTCGCATTCTCAAGATGACAGGCATTGCGGGCAAATTCGATGGTGGCAATTTGCATGCCAAGGCAGATGCCAAAGTAGGGGACTCTGTTTTCGCGGGCGTATTTGGCGGTAAGAATCTTGCCCTCAGTGCCACGATCTCCAAAACCGCCCGGGATCAGAATGCCATCGATGCCGCTGAGATGGGCCTCAGCACCGTCCGCCTCGATGGTCTCCGCGTCGACCCGCTCAACAACAACTCTGGTGTCATGGGCGGCACCGGCATGGGTCAGGGACTCGTAAATGGATTTGTAGGCGTCCTGGAGCTCAATATACTTGCCGACAACGGCAATCCGGACCTCATGAGAGGGGTTAATGATATGATTGACAAAATCTTGCCATTCGCTGAGGTCAGGTGTTTTGGACTCGAGGCCGAGCCGGTCGGCAACCAGGCGGTCCAGCTTGTCTCGACGCAAGTCAATCGGGCACTCGTAGATGGTGTGGGCAACATCACGGAAGGCGACGACATTCTTCTGCTCAACATTGCAGAACATGGCAATTTTGCGTCTGTTGTCTTCATCAAGATCGTGCTCAGTGCGGCATACGATGATGTCGGGCTGAATACCGATTTCACGCAGCTTGGCCACTGACTGCTGGGTCGGCTTGGTTTTGATTTCACCAGCTGCCTTGATGAGAGGCAGCAGCGTGACATGGATGAAGCAGACGTTTTCACGGCCAACATCGAGAGAGAACTGGCGCAGCGCCTCCAGAAACAGGTGCCCTTCAATATCACCAACCGTGCCGCCAATCTCGGTGATGATGACATCGGCATCAGTCCTGAGAGCCACGTCGTTGATGCGCGCTTTGATTTCATCCGTGCAGTGGGGGATGAATTGAACGGTTTTGCCCAGATAGTCGCCCCTGCGCTCCTTGCGGATCACGCTTTCAAAAACCTGGCCGGAAGTCAGATTATTGAAGCTCGTTAATGTACAATTGGTGAAACGTTCGTAGTGACCCAGATCCAGATCGGTTTCGGCACCGTCATTGAGCACATAAACCTCGCCATGCTGAAACGGGGACATGGTGCCGGGGTCGACATTCAAGTAAGGGTCAAATTTCTGCAAAATGACTGAGAGCCCACGATGCTCGAGGAGGGTTCCCAGGGATGCTGCGGCAAGACCCTTGCCCAGAGATGAGACGACACCGCCTGTGACAAAGATATACTTGGTAGGTTGAGGCATGAGATTGAGTATTTTATTGAAGAAGATTTTCGATTTGTTGTGCCTGTTCCAAGGTGTCAACACCGGGCGAATCGTCCTCTGTTATCAGGACTTTGATACGCGCGTTGTTTTCCAGCGCGCGGAGTTGCTCCAGGGATTCTGCAAGCTCCAGCGGAGACGGTGGCCAGAGGACGAATTTTTCCAGAAAGTCCCTGCGATAGGCGTAAATGCCTTTGTGGCGATAGAGCACCAGCTCTGGGCTTTCGGCGCGTCGGTAGGGCACCGGGCTGCGCGAGAAGTAGAGGGCGTCTCCATTCCGGGCGATAACACATTTAACCACGTTGGGGTCATTGAGCACCTCATTATCCGTGATAGGATTGGCTGCTGTGGCCATGGAGATGCCGTGATCCTGATGGAGTGCCGCTGCGAGCTCGTCGATGAGGCTTGGCTCGATAAGTGGTTCGTCACCCTGGATATTGATGATGTAGGCTGCATCCTGACTGCATGAGACGGCCTGGGCAATGCGGTCAGTACCCGTTGGGTGGTCTGGAGAAGTCATCACGGCTTTGGCCCCAAAAGCGGACGCGGCATCGTGAATACGCTGATCATCGGTGGCAATGACGACATCATCGAGCAGCTTGCAGTGCTGTGTTCGCTCCCACACGTGTTGTATAAGCGGCTTGCCGGCGATCGAGTGAAGGGGTTTGCCGGGGAAGCGAGTGGAGCCCCAGCGAGCTGGGATAATGCCAAGGGTGAGATGATTTCCAGATGAGGCCACTTGCGATAATCTGGGATTGAGTTATGAGTGATCGAATTCAAACGACAAGTATCTTTTTCTGAAATGACCCAAGTTTTTTTGGTGCTTGTGGGTTTGAAGTTTGAAGAGGTGGTTTATGCTGCTAATCTGCGCCCCGATGAAGCCGGTGCATGAATATTTCACCTACTGGGACTGGATGGTGGTCGCAGTCTATATGATCTTCACCACTGTGCTCGGGCACCGCCTCTCCGGCAAGCAATCCAACATCAAGGATTTCTTCCTCGGTGGGAAGAGGCTGCCATGGTGGTCGGTCAGTGGCTCGATGATTGCCACGGAGATCAGTGCCCTGACCTTCATAGGGGTCCCGGGAATGGTTTATGCGATGTCCGGTGACTGGACCTACCTGCAGTGGGGACTGGGGTCGATCATAGCACGTATGGCTGTAGCCTACTGGCTCGTCCCCCTCTACTATGAGCGGGAAATCTACAGCCCTTATGATTTCATGGGCAACCGTCTTGGAGAGGGTGCCAGGCGCTTGGTAACCGGGCTGTTTGCGCTGGGCTCGATTCTTGGGCAGAGTGTGCGTGTCCTGGTCACGGCAATCATTCTGCAGGTTGTCACGGGTATGGATGCCCGTCTTTGCATTGTCGTCATCGGCGCAGTTGCGGTGTTGTGGACATTCATGGGAGGCATGCAAACGGTCATTTGGACTGATGTGATCCAGTTTTGCATCTTCATCTTTGGCGGTGTTCTCGCCTTCGGCCTGCTCGTAAGTGAGGTGGGGTGGAGCCAGATCGTGGAGCTCAATCAGGTAACCGTTGATGGAAGTCCGAGGGATAAACTCAGATGGCTTGATCTTACCACGCCCTTTCAGGATCCCTCCCTGCGCTACACCATGTGGGTAGCCCTTATTGCCATGCCGTTCCAAAACTTCACTGCCTTTGGGGTAGACCAGCTCAACACCCAGAGAATGTTTTGTTGCGGTAGTGTGAGTGATGCCAGGAAAGCCATGTGCTGGAGCAGTGTTTCAATTCTTGTGACCATCCTCATGTTGGCTGTGGGTGCCGGTTTGTTTGCCTGGTATCAAGTCCATGTGCCTACCGGTGCTATTGCGGAGAGCTTCCAGAAGGGTAACCAGGTGTTTCCGACGTGGATCACTATGGAAGTGAGCACCGGCCTGAGCGGTCTCATACTCGCCGGAGCGTTTGCTGCAGCCATATCCAGCCTGGACTCCATTCTGGCAGCACTCAGTCAGACAAGCTTGTCAGTAATTTACGGCAGGGAAAAGCTGGAGGCCGAGGGCAAGGGAGAGGAAATGGTGCGTTTATCGAGGATCGTGGTATGTATCTGGGGTCTTATCCTGACGGCCGCCGGCCTGGCTTTGTGGCTCGTTTATGAGAGAAACCCTGACAGCGATTTGATAGGCTTGGCCTTTGGCATGGTGGCATACACATATGGTCCTTTGTTGGGTGTTTTGTTAGCTTCCATATTGCCCGCCAGAATTGACATCAAGGGGCTCTTGGTTGGCACTTTTCTCTCTATTTTGTTAGTTTCATGGTTCAGGCCTGAATTGCCCCTCATGCTCGATGCCATGGGCTTGAGTGATTGGAGTAAACAAGTAGTGGAATCGCGCCCCAAATTAGCATCAGAATGGTTTTTTCCGCTCAATGCCAGTATCACCCTGGCCTGTGGATATCTACTGGCTCTGCTGCGGTCTCCAAGGGATTCAATGAGGGTTCCAGGGTAGGAATCCTTAACCACGCTTTATCAATTTTCGGGTCAAGTATTTTTAAAATTTAGTTGTGGAACCATTGTGGAATAGGGGGATTTATTTTTCAGCACGGCTGTGATATTAAAAAGTTTTGATCCTGAGCGAACCTCTGAGTTCTATCTCAAACAACGTCCCCTTACTTGAAGTCATGTGCACCAAATCCATTTCATAAACCATTTATTCAAACATCATCTCAATGAAACAATCCAAAGCTCTTTTTCGGAATTACGAAGAGTCAAAAGGCAGCCTGGCAGAACAGGATGTTGCCTGTCCATGCGAGGACAACGAAAATTTGTGGGGGGATGTTTCAGAGGCACTCAAAGAGCTCGTTAGCAGTGACGCCTACAGCAGGTGGTTTAGCTCTGCCTACTTCAAGGAAGTCAACGAGACCGAGGCAGTGCTGGGTGTGGTGAGTGATATGCATCAAGTCTGGATTGAGGCCAATTATCTTCCAGAAGTTCAGTCTGCTCTGGCAGCCGTTTCAGATCTTCCCCGCAAGGTAAGGGTGGTGGTCTGCCAAGAGATCAGGAGCAAGTCCAGTGATGAGGCCAAATCTCTTGATGAGGCGGCAGACAGCAGCACTGGTCTATCCATGGATGGCCAGGAAGTTTCGCAATCTTCCTTCAGCGATCATTTCGGGGCTGGTGAACTTCAAAACCCTCTTGACCAATCATCGGAATCGATCCTCAAAAGGCTGAAATTAACGGGTCTGAATCCACAATTCAGCTTTGACCGCTTTGTAGTCGGGCAAAACAACGAATTTGCCCATGCTGCTTGTATGGCGGTGGCTTCCACCAAGAATCCCATCTATAACCCGCTCTTTATTCACGGTGGCTCTGGCCTTGGAAAGACCCACCTTATGCAGGCCATTGGGCAGCATGTGATGAGGGAAAATCCAACTGGCAGGGTGGTGTATCTGACCTGTGAAAAGTTCATCAACGAGTTTATTGATACAGT
Organism: uncultured Verrucomicrobiales bacterium; assembly: GCA_964463855.1. GTDB lineage: Bacteria > Verrucomicrobiota > Verrucomicrobiia > Verrucomicrobiales > Akkermansiaceae > Oceaniferula. Next base: position 24,066 of record CAYXEC010000014.1, read on the forward strand.
TCGCAAAGGTTCGCTGGAGAGATTCAGGCGCAAATACCGCCGGGCGGATATTTTGCTCATTGACGACATCCAGTTCTTGGCGGGTAAGGAGCGTTCACAGGAAGAGTTTTTCCACACCTTTAATGAGTTGCTCGACCTGCAAAGCCAAGTGGTACTGACTTCCGACAGGCCAGCTTCGGAAATTAAAAATATCGAGCCTCGTCTGGTCTCGCGCTTTGAGAGTGGACTCACCGTTGAGTTGCAACCACCGGGCATGGAGACGCGCCTTGCTATTCTTCGCTCGAAAATGGAGGACTGGGATGTGAAGCTCGACAACGAGATTCTCGAGATGTTGGCAGAGCGGATTCAGAGCAATGTTCGCAGACTGGAAGGGGGCTTGGTTCGCATCGCCACATACGCGTCCTTGGGAACCGAGGAAGTGACAGCGGAACGGTCTGAATTTTTGCTCAAGGATATTCTCAGGGAAGAAGGGCAGCGGAGGGTCAACATCGATTCGATTCAAAAGGCAGTCACCGATTACTTCGACATCAGGTTGGCGGACATGACCAGTCGACGCCGCCCCACCAACATCGCCTTTCCGCGCCAGATCGCCATGTATCTGAGCCGCAAGATGACCCCGTGCTCTCTTGTTGAAATAGGTGAGGCTTTTGGAGGCAGGGACCATGGTACGGTTATTTACGCCTGCCAGAAGGTCAAAGAGAGAATCCAATGCGAGCCGGATATTCGTGATGCAGTGGACATCCTGATGACGATTCTCAAACGTCGCTAGCATCCCAGGGGGCTGGCTTCTCTATTTTGTAAGATCCAGATACTAGAGTCTGATCTTTGCTTTTATGCTGGGCTTCTCGCTTGAGCAGATACACGCGCTCGTCATCTCATGGGTCCATATATGGTGGCGCAGCTTCTTTTGCGCGCTGTATGTTGTGCTTGGTGCGAAAAATTGTTCAGGATTTGTTAATGAAGGCTTGATTTGGGTTCAAAATGATCCAATCTCGACGGCGTTATCCATTTGGCCATTTCAGGGGCTCAACTAGGTCTCAAGTTATTCATCCATTACCACCCATCTAAAAATGAAATTCACTATAAGCAAGGAAGCTTTTCTTGATGCTCTTCAGCAGGTTCAACATGTTGTGAGTAACAGGGCCACACTTCCGATATTGTCCAATGTTCTGATTGAAGCTGCCAGTGGCAAGCTCAAGCTGACTACGACAGATTTGGATGTTGGCGTAAGCGGCAGTGTGGATGCTGATGTCGAGAAAGAGGGCTCTACCACGCTACCCGTAAAGCGGCTGGTAAGCATCATTCGTGAACTTCCGGCTAGTGAGGTGGAAGTCTCAGTGGATAGTAAAAACCACGCCAGTATTAAATCAGGGCCGAGTTTTTTCAAGATTATCGGTCTTGGTGAGGAAGAGTTCCCGCCACTTCCAAAATTTGAAGATTCCACGGAATTTAAAATAGCCCAAAGCGTCCTTTTGGATGCCATTAAGAAAACATCCTATGCCATTTCAACAGATGAAACCCGCTATGTTCTGAACGGCATTTATGTTTCTTTCCGTGAAGGTAAAATGATCTTTGTGGCAACAGACGGCCGTCGTCTTGCGATGGTTGAAAATGACCTGGAATACCCTGCAAGCAACGAAACAGACATCATCGTTCCCTCTAAAGCAGTCGGCGAGCTTCAGCGAATGCTTGGTAGCGATGGAGATGTCATCGTCAAGCTCAGTGGTAACCAGATCAGTTTTGAAATTGGAGAGAGTATTATTGTCAGTAAACTCATTGAGGGGAATTACCCCAACTACAAGCAAGTGATTCCTGGTGAGCGTAAGGAGCGCGTTACCATTAACCGGGAAGAATTTCTCAATACGGTTCGTCGTGTTTCATTACTCACCTCGGAAAGCTCTAATTCGGTGAAGTTGGCCTTTACCAAAGGGAGTATCGATGTTCAGGCTAACTCCAAAGACATTGGTGAGGCAAAAGAGCCAGTAGTAGCTGATTACGATGGTGATGACTTTGCGATAGCCTTCAATCCCGAATTCCTCATGGCTCCGCTCAAAAACCTGAGTGAGGAGTCTGTCTATCTTGACCTCATTGATGGCATGAGCCCCGGGGTGGTTCGCATAGATGGTTCATTCCTTTACGTTATCATGCCCATGCGCGTAAGTGCATGATGCCATAACGAGTCCAATTTTTCCAGATACTCAATAAAGGCCGGGGAAGTTTCTCCGGCCTTTCTTTTGTCATAGGGTTGTGGTAAGGCAACAGCATGTTGAAATTGTTTTTTCGGGTTCTCTGGCTTGGCAGCTTTTTTTTAACGGCGGGCTGTTCTGGGCCGGAAGGCAATCATCCCAGATTCGGCAGCGGTACTGGTCAGGGCTCAGATGCAGGGTCTTCCTCAAGTGGTGTTGTTAAGGCTGATTCAAATAGTTTGGTTGCCCCGAAAAAGGTCCAGCCAGGGGAAATTACAGGCGTTAATATAGATCGTTTGTTTGCGTTGATGCAAAGCCAGAGGGTATTACTAGTGGATTGCAGGCCAGCGATTTTTTATCATCTGGGTCACATCCAGGATGCTCTTCACATCCCTTTGAAAAAATACGCTGGCTTAATTAACGTAACCAAAGGGCAATTTGACAATGCTATTGCGACCGGTAAGGTTATCGTGATCTATTGCCAGAATCTGAACTGCCCTGACGCCTATATCTTTGCAAAAAAAATAGCTGCTGATGGCTACTCCATATCGGTCTACAAGGGTGGTTGGGAGGAGTGGAAAGCCTCCGGCCTTTAGGCTGAACGGGTCAGTAATGGAAATGTGGAGAGGTTTATTCGAAGTATTCCGCCCATGAGGACGTTGTTTCCCAGACGCGGATTTTGGCGATTTTGACATCAGTCCTGACCGGGTAATCGACATCAGGCTGTTCGACAAATCGCGCCAATGATGCCTTGGTGTGCAGGTAAATCGTGCGTGCCATGACTTCAGTGGTTGGATCTTCGCCCTCAAAGCCAATGATCCGGTCACCATAGGCCTCCTTGAAAAAAGCAAACTTTGGATCTTCCGTGTTCATGCACAGTGCATGGTCATAGGTTTCGAGAAAGTCTCCGATCATGCGCGATATGAGTTTGAAATCGAAGACCATTTCACGCCCATCGAGGCTTTCAGACTCAAAGACAAGTTCTACCTTGCGGGTATGACCGTGCGGAAACCTGCACTTGTCAGGGTGTTTGGAGAGCAGATGGCCGTTTTCGACCTCGATCATTTTACAAATTCGGTAGGGCATGAGAACAGGAGTATGGTTGTGTATTCCAGCTTAGTGAAGCGCAAAGCGAGTCAGGGTCCTGTATGAGCCTCATTGAGAATTGATTTCAGAAAGTAGTTTTTCTGCCAGCCTGATATCTTCTGGGTAGGTGATTTTCAAATTTGGCTCCTTGTTGGCGACGAGGAGAGTTTTACAGTTGATGAGTTGCATTGCGGATACCTCATCAGTGACACGATGGCCGCTTTTTTGCACCATGTCGTAGGCTTCTGTGAGCAGCTCGGTCTTGAAGATTTGTGGAGTCTCCATCAGCCACAGATTATCACGGCAGAGGGATTCGGTGACAAAGCCTTCTGTGTCTGCTCGCTTTATTGTTTCTGTCACAGGCCTTGCAGATGCAGCTGCTCCGCATTGTTCGGCTGCTTGGAGCACGCGCTCTATTTGCTGTCTGGAAACCAGTGGTCGTGCGGCATCGTGAACGGCAACATACTCAGTAGGGCAGGTTAATTTATTGAGTCCCGCAGCAACCGAATCATGGCGGTCTTTGCCGCCATCAACCCGTGTAATCATCTCGCCATTGCGTAAGGCGCCCAAAGCATTGAAACGTTCATGAGGACAAACAACGATAATTTCAGCGACATCGCCTAGACGGGAAAATGCTTCAATACTTCTTTCCAAGACACTTTTGCCGCCAAGCTGAGCCAACAGCTTGTCAAAGCCCATACGCTGGCTGTTGCCTGCGGCAACGATGATTACGGATAAGTTCATAGTGTTTCAAGCTGTCCACATCTTGCCGGCGTATCCTTTGTTTGGACAGGTGTGTCGAGAAGCGTAGAGTTTGCCAGCTCTATGACAGACGTTTCATTACCTCTTGAGAGAGTTTTTTGCCATCAGCGCGGCCCTGGGTTCTCTCCTGTAGCAGTTTCATGACCTTGCCCATATCCTTTTTGGATTCAGCGCCAGATTCTTGAATAGCTGATTCCACTGCCGCAATGATCTCATCGTCATTGAGTGCCGTGGGTAGATAGTTCTGCAGTAGGTCGATTTCGACTTGCTCGTTTTCTGCAAGCTCGTGACGTCCAGCTTTCTCAAATTGCTCAATAGAGTCTTGGCGCTGCTTGATCTGTTTGCGAATGATGCTTACAATCTCGCCATCCTCAAGTTCTGTGCCGGCACCGGATTTTTGAATACCTGCATTGGTGATTGCGGTTTTGAGTGCGCGAAGAGTGTTTAAGGCGACTTTGTTGCGTTCACGCATGGCGTCCTTCATATTACTGCTGATCTTTGATCCCAATGAATTCATATATTTGTACAACTGAGGTGAAGAGACGGCAGAATTGCCGTTGTTGGGTATTCAGAACAGGTCCTCTGCTGTCACCGATGTTTGTTCACGGCAACCCAGCCAGACCGCTTGATCCACCACACGGGAACTATCCTCATCAAACCTGTAACTGTGACAATTCGGGCACAAGGTGGCACCGGCTCCAACAATGGAGTCGCAACCCTCACAGACTTTGTAATTGCCGGGGTTGTTGGCAATTTCCTTGGCCTTGTCCATGCGGGACTGTTGTTGGGAATGAGGTGGCATGAATAATGGACTGATAAATCGGTAATGCAGCTTGTCTAGAAAAAAGAGTTTGTCGCAGGCTTAAAAAAAGCGACTCCTTATGAGGGAGTCGCCATAAAATACTTTGGATCTTGTAGCCAGACAATCAAGCCAATGGAGACTTGATGTGGATTTTGAGAGCTTAACTCTTGAGCTGCTTATTGGTCTTGCTCTTGAGATTGGCGGCTTTATTAGCGTGAATGATATTGTTTTTCGCACATTTGTCGACGGCAGAGGAGAACTCTGAGTACGTCTTTTGTGCAAGATCCTTCTCGCCTGAAGCTGCAGCCTCCAGAGCCTTCTTGCGGAGAGTCTTCATGCGACTCGTAAGAGACTTGTTTTGGGCTGTGCGTGTAGCTATCTGACGGACACGCTTGAGGGCTGATTTGGAATTGGCCATGATGTTTACTGTAATGAGATTTTCAGGGTAGAGCGATATCCGCGATCGAGGAAATACGCCGCTCAGGGGCGGAGAAACTACCCAATGAGCGCATGGTGTCAAGCTTCATAGCGAGGAAAATGCCAGCTTTTAGAGTCTTGGAGCATTGGCGAAAAGGACGACCAATGCGTCTGATGCCTCTAATTGCTACCAGTCCCGGGTATGGAGTCCAGGCTCTCGTGCATGATCGGGCTCTTATTTCCTGACTTTTTCTCTGGGAGAGGTGGTGAAAAAGCCGGGCAACTGCTGGATAAGTGAACTCAGAGAGGTGAAGAAGAAGCCGACGGGGAATGGCATTAGTAAAGTAGCTGCAATCCAACGTTCATTGAGGATGTTGTCGAGCACAACGATTGTGAAGAAGAAGCCAAATGCCAGTTCAACAAAGGGGGTGAGGGATTTGATGGCTTTGTAACGACTTTTCTTGAAGGTGGATTTTTCCTGCCGGGTGCTACCGTTGATGCCATGTTTTGGGGTGCGCACGAAGCTTGTTTCGTGATTGAACAGGGCCTCAAGGACTGCCTTGGCATTATTGATGGACATGCCTATGCCTAAAGCAAGAAGGAGAGGGAGGTATAAGATATCCTTGAGCCAGGTGCCCGGGCGGAGTGCCTTTTGGCTCATAATATAAAAAAGAGCCACGGAGACACTGCCGAAGAAGAAAATGGGGAAATTCAGAAGGTGTTCCGATATGCCGTTATCGGCAAACCATGTCATCTGGCTTTGTTGTTTGGGACTTATTAGGAAGAGGAGGGCAAATAGAAGCAAATAAGCGAAATTTGAGGTGAGGTGGGCGGTGGCCTCGAGTTTGCAGCTCATCGGGGCATTGCTCTTCCATATATCTACGAGGCACTTTTTGCAGACCTGTATCGAACCTTTTGTCCAGCGGTGTTGCTGGCTTTTGAAACCTTCCATATCAACGGGAAGTTCTGCAGGCGTGGTGACATCATTGAGAAAAATGAACTTCCAGCCCTTGAGTTGTGCCCGGTAGCTCAGGTCCATGTCCTCGGTAAGCGTATCGTGCTCCCAACCTCCGGCATCCGCAATACATGATTTGCGCCAGATGCCCGCTGTTCCATTGAATGTGAAAAAGCGCCCACTTCTGTTGCGTGCCGTTTGCTCCAACTCTAGATGCCCATCAAGAAACATGGCCTGGACACGAGTCAGGGCATTGTAGGTGCGATTGATATGCTCCCACCGGGTTTGGATCATTCCAATATTTTCGTCGGTAAAATAATGAATGGTCTTGTGAAGCACATCTGGCTCGGGAACAAAATCCGAGTCCAGAATGAAGAGATATTCACCCTTGGCGCTCTCTGTGCCTTTTTCCAGCGCTCCTGCCTTGAAGCCTGTACGGTCAGTGCGATGTATGTGTTCTGCGTCGAATCCTTGTGCAACTAATCTGGCTACCTCCGCCTTGCATATTTGGGTCGTTTCGTCTGTGGAGTCATCTAATACCTGAATCTGAATTTTATCCTGTGGGTAATCAAGCTTGGCGACTGAGCTCAGAAGCCTCTCCATGACGTGCATTTCATTGAAACAGGGTAGCTGTACTGTGACCAGAGGGAGATTCTCGAAATGAGCCTTTGGCTCCGGACGCTTGCGTGAATGCTTTAAATACAGTGTCAGGATCATCAGGCGATGAAATCCGTAGCCTGATAATCCGAGGAGTACGAGAAAGTAGAGAGTGATCCAGAGCCAGTTCATATGGGAAAATAGGAAAAATAATAAGGGGCCGCTCCCTACTATCAGCGCTGAACTTTGTCAAGGGTGGACTGCGGCATGGTAGCCAGTTGTGGGGCAGAAGAAGGCTTTCCCGTAGGCGATCTTCGTGATTGATTGATGTCGTGGAGTTTTCGGATGTAGATAGGGAGGAGTTTCGGCAAATACTGGGCGAAATCGGAGAGGCTCACATTCCTTTCGGGCGCTTTGGCCCGGACCGGTTTCCGCCTCGTGGCGTGCCGATCATGGATTTGCCATTGGAATACTTGCAGTGGTTCCGGCAACGGGGCTTTCCACAGGGCAGGCTTGGTGAACTGATGGAAATTGTCTTTGAAATCAAGGAAGTCGGAATGGATAGCATCTTTGAGCCACTTAGAAAGGCCCGGGGTGGAAGGACCAGCATTCGACCAAACAGACCAGGGCCATGAATAGTCATGCCCAAATCTGGCATATAACAGCCTTTGCGCGTAAATATTATTGTAAGGTCAATGAGTCTTGTGCGTAGATCTAGCATGATGTGTCCGCGACAATTATCAGCTGTTTTATCAGTCCTGCTGGTTTCTTCAATCTGTTCCATCGAAGCGAACATCAAGGTCTCTGAGGGTTTTGAAGTTCATAAGATATACGACGTGCCCAATAAGGAGCAAGGTTCCTGGGTGGCAATTGCCAAGCATGATGACGGACGTTTGATTACCGCAGACCAGTATGGCTCGATCTACTACGTTACCGTTAATGGTAACGAGGCTCCCAAAGTTGAGCCGCTCAATCTTAAAATAGGTGGGGCTCATGGATTATTGTGGTTCAAAGACAGGTTGTTTGTCTCGGTGTGTGAGAGGGAAGTTGTGAAAGCTGGGGTTTACGTTGTCATTGATAGTGATGGTGATGGTAAGCTCGACAAGATAGAGCTAATGAAAACACTTCAGGGTGGTGGTGAGCACGGCCCGCATGGATTTGTAGTATCACCTGACGAGGAATGGATTTATTATGTGTGTGGTAATCATACCAACGTGCCCGAGGGCATCCATCACTACGCGGGCACCAACAAGTGGGCTGAGGACCTGTTGTTGCCCCGGCAGCCCGATGCTCGTGGTCACGCCAGAGGTCGCATGGCGCCTGGTGGCTGGGTAGCCAGATTCAAGCCGGATAATTCACGCTGGGAACTCTATAGCCAGGGTTATCGTAATGCCTATGGCATCGCCTTTAATCAGGACGGGGAATTGTTCACCTTTGATGCTGATATGGAATTTGACTTCGGCACCCCCTGGTACCGGCCCACGCGTATCTGCCACGTGACCAGTGGCAGTGAGTTCGGCTGGAGAAACGGAACGGGTAAGTGGGCGGACTATTACCTTGATAGTTCTCCGGCTGTGCTTGATATCGGACCAGGTTCTCCCACTGGGGTGCTTTCAGGAGCTGGTGCTGCCTTTCCGTCGGATTACCAGAAAGCGATTTTTGCCCTGGATTGGACCTTTGCCACCATCTACGCCATTCATCTCAAAGAAAAAGGTGGAACCTATACAGCTGAGAAGGAGGAGTTTCTATCACAGCAGGGATTGTCGGTCACGGATGCGGTCATAGGTCAGGACGGTGCGATGTATTTTATGACCGGCGGCCGACGAACCCAGTCAGCTTTGTATAGAGTCAGCTACGTGGGCAAGGAATCCTGTGAGCCTGTGGGTGCGAGTGAAGTGGGTGACCTCATCAAGCTGCGCCGGCGTCTTGAGGCCATGCATGTGAAGGCCGATCCTGCAAACCTGGCGACGATATGGCAACATTTGGGGCACGAGGATCGCGCCGTTCGCTATGCCGCCCGCGTCGCTCTCGAGCACCTGCCGCTCAATCTGTGGCAGCAGAAAGTGATCTCCGAAACCAATCCGGCAAGTCTGTGTCAGGCCGCGGTGGCTCTAGCTCATCAGGGGGACAAGAAAAACGCAGGGCCCTTGTTGCAGGCGCTGGCTGGAGTGGATTTTGCCAAACTGGGTCGTCATGGAAAGCTAGAGCTGCTAAGATCAGTGAGTCTGGTGATCTCACGCTCTGGTGAGGGTGGCCAGAGGGATGTGCTTCTCAGTGCCTTTGACGGCCACTACCCGGCCGATGATGACATGGTCAACCGTGAGTTGTGCAGGCTATTGAGTTATCTGCAGTCATCCACGGTGGTTGAAAAAACATTAGGGCTCATGGCAGCGCGCGGTAATGACACTCCGCCGGACTGGGCGACTCTCGCAGCGCGAAACTCCCACTATGGCAAGGATGTGATCAATATGCTCAATAATCTTCCCTCCACGCAAAAACTTCACTACGCCTATTGCCTGCGTGTGGTCAAAGGTCCCTGGACCGAGGGGCAGAGAAAACAGTATTTTGAGTGGTTTGACGAGGCCGCTCAAAAAAGCGGCGGTAAAAGTTTTGCCGGGTTCATCCAAAACATTCGCAAGGAAGCACTCAGCAATGCCACCAAGGAGGAGCAGGAGATGATTAATGCCTTGAAGCCCGCGGTTGCAAGAAATCCCTTTGCCAATCTGCCTCAAGCCAAGGGGCCGGGCAAGGCATGGAGCATTGAGGACGTTGCCGGGCTTGCCGATCTCGATAAGGCCGATTCGGAAAATGGCAGACGCATGTTTGAGGCCTGTCTGTGCCTTGCTTGTCACCAGGTTTCCGGACAGGGGGGTGGAGCCGGTCCTGATTTGACCCGCATGGCTAGCCGTTTTCAGCTAGTGGATATGGCTGAAGCGATCATTGATCCCAATAAGGTGATTTCCGACCAGTTCCAGTTCAGTGTCATCACCAAGACGGACGGATCCTTTGTCACGGGAAAGGTAATCAACGAGCAAAATGGGGTGCTTGAGGTGGCGATCAGCCCGTTTGACTTTTCCCAGACCATGGAATTGCCCACGGATCAGGTAAAAAGTATTGAGCCCTCACCTGTATCACCTATGCCACCTGCACTGATCAACAGGCTCAATGAGAAGGAGCTTAAGGACCTCATGGGCTATTTGATGACCCTGAAGTAGGCCCGCACGAGCAGGCCCGTACAAGTGAATGGTGAGTCGGGGTATTTGCTCCCGATTGTCTGGAACCGGCTCCAAAGCCCAAAAATCGGGGCACAAAAAAAGCCGCAGAATGGGGGGGACCCTTTCTACGGCTTTTCCGAGATTACAACTTCAACACGCTGATACATGATCAAGTTGATATCTGCAATTCACCCTTACATGAATAAGAACCACGCGATATACACGCTGTTCTCGTAATACATAGACCCCCCAGAACCCGTGGTGTTCAAAAAAAACCGACAAAAATCTCAAAAAAATCACAAGTCGCACAATATGAATGATTTAAGACGCGGTATTTTCTCGTTTTTTAGGCGGGATTTGGCTATAAAATCGAGCCAGGCCGATAATTTTTGGCCTCGGGGTAAATTTTTTCCCAATTACTGACAGCCTCGGCAAAATGATCCACCTGGCTGCGGGCAGTTCCCGCGTTTTCACCACCCGTAGCAATGATTTGCTTGAGTTGCCCGATATCAAGCGGGATGCGATCATCTACCGCGAGTCGCTCAGGAAGGTCATTTTCCTTGATTTTACCTGCACGCAGATCGTTGACCGTAGCCACTGCATGTTCCTTGATAGCGGAGTGAGCTGCTTCACGTCCGACTCCGGCTTTCACCGCTTCCATCATGATCGTGGTTGTCATGAGGAATGGCAAATAGTGGTTGTTTTCTGCCTCGATTACAGCGGGATAGGCATCCATCTGACCAAGAATGGTCAGGAAGGTTTCAAATAATCCATCGATTGCGAAAAAAGCATCAGGAAGCATGAGCCGCCGAACCACGGAACATGAAACATCACCCTCATTCCACTGGTCTCCGGCAAGCCCGCCTGCCATGGTGACATGCCCCTTGAGAATGACATGGAAGCCATTGACCCGCTCACATGAGCGAGAATTCATCTTGTGGGGCATGGCACTGGATCCCGTCTGACCTTTGGCAAAGCCTTCACTTGCTGTCTCGTGACCGGCCATGAGGCGGAGAGTCCGGCACAGCGAAGATGGCCCCGAGGCGACATCGGTAAGCACGGAGACAGTGCGCATATCCAGCGACCGTGGATAAACCTGACCCACATTGGTGAATACTTCCGGAATGCCGAGATGACTACAGACTTTTTGCTCAAGCTGGGAAGCTTTGGTAGCATCGCCATCGAAGAGTGAGAGCTGATCCATCTGGGTTCCTACAGCCCCCTTGAGTCCGCGTACCGGATAAGTCTCGATGAGGTGGTTGAGCATATCGAGAGCCCCCAGAAGTTCCTCTCCGTTCATGGCGATGCGCTTGCCGAGAGTTGTGGGCTGCGCGGCCACGTTGTGTGTGCGAGCAGTAATCACCAAATCACGCCACTGAACAGCTCGCTTTTTCATGTTGGCCAGAGCTGCGATTGCTTTTTCCCTGATGATTAAAAGTGATCTGTAAACTTGAAGTTGTTCGACGTTTTCGGTCAGGTCGCGCGACGTCATGCCCTTGTGAATGTGCTGGTGCCCTGCGAGATCACAGAACTCCTCGATACGAGCTTTGACATCGTGGCGGGTGATACGCTCGCGCTCCATGATGGCGGGCAGATTGACCTGATCCTTGACGGATTCGTAGGCGTCGATGGCTTCCTGCGGGATCTCAAGACCGAGCTCTTTCTGGGCTTTCATGACCGCAATCCAGAACTCGCGTTCAAGGACAATGCGGCCTTCAGCAGACCAGATTTCAGAAATAGCGGGGGAGGCGTAGCGTTCTGCGAGGACGTTGGGAATCATTTGAATAAATAATGCGTGGAATCAATCGATGAAGCATTCATCTTCGCCGCTAATCAATACGCATTGAGCGTGGGATGCAATGGTAAAAGGGGGTCTTGAATCCGC
>CAYXEC010000015.1:0-18911 GCA_964463855.1 uncultured Verrucomicrobiales bacterium
GCTGTTTCAAGTTGCCTATGGGGGCTGCCCAGCATTAATTGCAGGCATCATGTCAACGGCTCCATTTCACTACCAGGACCCCTTCCCGCTTGGTCCGGATACCACCGAGTATGAGCAAATCAGCAGGGAGGGAATTACCACCATTGAGTGCGACGGCGAGACCATTCTCAAAATAACGCCGGAAACAATTATTAATCTCTCCAACGAAGCCTCCAAAGCCATTTGCTTCAAGCTGCGCACTTCCCATTTAAAGCAAGTCGCCGCCATTCTCGACGATCCTGAGGCCTCGGACAACGACCGCATGGTGGCCCTGATGCTGCTCAAAAATGCGGAAATCGCCGCCCACGGCATCCTGCCCGCCTGTCAGGATACGGGCACGGCCATCGTCGTTGCCAAAAAAGGGCAAAATGTGCGCACCACCGGCAACGACGCTGAGCATATTTCCCATGGCATTCACAAAACCTACACCGAGGAGAATCTGCGGTATTCACAGGTCTCTCCCTTGAGCATGTTTGAGGAAGTCAACACACGTACGAACCTTCCAGCCCAGATCGACATCTATGCCGCGGAGGGTGATGTCTACAAATTTCTCTTCATTGCCAAAGGTGGTGGCTCTGCCAATAAGACATTTCTCTACCAGAAAACAAAGGCCTTACTCAACCCCGCCACACTCAGGGAGTTTTGCATCGAAAAAATGCGCACTCTGGGCACGTCCGCCTGCCCTCCTTATCACCTCGCCCTGGTCATTGGTGGCACATCCGCCGAAACCTGCCTCAAGACAGTGAAAATGGCATCAACTCGCTATTACGATGATCTGCCAACCGGGGGAAATGAGCACGGTCAGGCATTCCGTGATCTTGAGATGGAGAAGGAACTCCTGGCCGCCGCACGCGAAATTGGCATTGGGGCCCAGTTTGGAGGCAAGTATTTCGCGCTTGATGTCCGCGTGATACGTCTGCCACGCCATGGTGCTTCCTGCCCCGTGGGAATCGGAGTATCCTGCTCCGCTGACCGTCAGGCCAAGGCCAAGATCACCAAGGAGGGTGTCTTCCTGGAAAAACTTGAGCCTAACCCCGGCCAATTCATACCCGAGCAATACAAGGACTGGAAATTCAAAGGGGTTGAAGTCAACCTCGACGAAGGCATGGACAAGATCCTCGCCACCCTGGACAAATACCCTGTGACTACCGCCCTCTCACTGACGGGAACCATTATCGTCGCGCGGGACAGTGCGCACGCCAAGCTCAAGGAACGGCTCGAAGCAGAGGGAGAGCTGCCGCAGTATTTCAAGGATCACCCGGTTTATTACGCGGGCCCGGCGAAAACTCCCAAGGGTTATGCCTCAGGATCTTTTGGCCCTACCACCGCGGGTCGCATGGACGGTTATGTGGATCTTTTCCAAAAGCATGGTGGCTCCATGGTGATGCTTGCCAAGGGCAACCGCTCCGAGCAGGTGACAGAAGCCTGCAAAGCCAACGGCGGCTTCTATCTGGGCTCTGCTGGAGGACCTGCCGCGCTTTTGGCACTCGATCATATCAAGGAACTTGAGGTTTTGGAATACCCCGAGCTGGGAATGGAGGCCGTCTGGAAAATCCGGGTGGAAAATTTCCCCGCCTTTATCCTCATCGACAACAAGGGCAACGACTTCTTCACCCAGATCAACCAGTGCCCGGTTTGCTAGATCGCTATCTCTGAACGACCATCACCAGAGCAGCATAAGAAAAAGCGACGAAAACGAGACAGAAACCCTCCTTGCGGCTGAGCTTCATACTGGACCACATCAGCGGCACGATGATGATGGAGAGCGCCATCATGACACCCAGATCGAGCCATGCGATCGCATTTCCAGACACGGGCTTAACCGCTGCCGTGATTCCTATGACTGCGAGAATATTGAAGATGCAGGAGCCGATGGCATTACCGGTGATAATATCACCCTGACGCTTTATCGCTGCCACGATCGAGGTTGCGAGCTCTGGCAAAGATGTACCGAGCGCGAAAAGGGTCAGCGAGATAATGACATCAGGCACCCCGAAGATGACAGCAATCTGCTCGCCATGGTTTACAAGCCAATCGGCACCGACCACCAGGGCGATCATCCCGACGAGAATAAAAACAAGGTCGAGCAGAACGCGGACTCCCCCCTTCTTGGCTTGCTCGATCTCCTCCCGTTCAAAATCCTCAAACTGCCTGGCATACTTGGCTTTCCTCGACAAAAGCACGTTGGCCGCGATGTAAACGAGAATTCCCGCAGTCAAAACGCCACCTTCGCCTCGGGAAAGGTGCTTGTCACTCATCATCAGCAGAAACGCCAGTGAACTTCCCAGCAATATGGGAAGCTCGCGGTGAATGAGTTGCTTGTGAACCACTACCGGACGGATCACCGCAGCCACGCCCAAAATGAGCGCGATGTTGAAAATATTCGATCCCACGATATTGCCCAGCGCCATGTCAGGGCTTGTTTTGCCCGTTGCGATATCAAAGCCTATCCAGCCCGCTGGAGTGGATATGACCTCCGGGGAATTTGCCTTCAGGCACACCAGTAGTTCCGGCATACTCGTGCCAAAGGCGACCACGGTAAGCCCCACGACCAAAGGAGATATACCAAGTCTCAGCGCTATCTCAGAGGCCCCCTTCACAAGCCATTCAGCTCCAAAATAGAGCAAAACAAACCCTCCAGTGAGCCAGAGAAAATGGATAAGCAATTCCACAGGCAGAAACATGTACACTCTTCGCCGTGAATAAAACTTCAAACTTTCCCTAATTCTGCTTACACACCGCGCATGTCAACGACTTACAAGATCAGTATACTTGCCGGAGACGGTATTGGCCCCGAAGTCATGGATGCCTCCATGCTTGTGCTCGACAAGGCAGCCGAGAAGTTCTCCATCCATCTGGAAAAAGACGCCCAGCTCGTGGGAGGTGCCGCCATCGATGCCACCGGCTCTCCCCTGCCCGAGCAAACCGTTGCCTCTTGTGAGGCCGCAGACGCGATTCTCTTCGGCTCGGTGGGTGGCCCCAAGTGGGAAAACCTACCACCTGAACAGCAGCCTGAGCGAGGTGCTTTGCTTCCCCTGCGTAAGAAATTCAATTTGTTTGCAAACCTGAGACCCGGGGTCTGCCTGCCCTCGCTGACCCATGCATCACCCGTAAAAAACGAGCTCATCCCCAATGGTTTCAATGTGCTCTGCGTGCGCGAACTCACAGGCGGCATTTACTTTGGCCAACCCAAAGGCATCGAGGAGCGTGATGGCGAGCCGGTCGCCATTGACACCATGGTCTACAAGAAAAGCGAAATCGAGCGCATTGCACACATCGCATTCACCGCTGCCATGACCAGGGACAAGCGTCTCTGTTCAGTGGACAAGGCCAACGTCCTACAAAACTCCGTGCTCTGGCGCCAGACCGTGATCGAAATATCCAAGGAATACCCCGAGGTCGAGCTCTCCCACCTCTACGTTGATAACGCCGCCATGCAGCTCATCAAGCAACCAGGATCGTTTGATGTCATCGTTACCGGTAACCTCTTCGGCGACATTCTCTCCGATGAAATGGCCATGATCTCCGGATCACTTGGCATGCTACCCTCTGCTTCGCTTGGCAATAAAAACGACAACGGGCTCTACTTTGGCATGTATGAACCATCCGGTGGTTCAGCACCCGACATCGCCGGCCAGGGAGTCGCCAACCCCATTGCCCAGATTCTCTCTGCGGCGATGATGCTGCGCTACTCGCTTGGTGAGACCGCCGCTGCAGACGCCATCGAGTCTGCCGTAGACAAAGCCATCGACAAGGGCCTGCGCACTGGTGACATCTTCACAGGCAAAGAAGGCGAAACCAAAGTCGGCACTGTGGAAATGGCTGAGGCCATCTCTCAAGCGATCTAGAATGGGTCCACTCGCTCTCATCAAACAGCCTGCTACCGCGGAGGTAGCGGGCTTTTTTGTGGACCGTTCCGGCATGTGCTCATTCCACCCTGCTGCCAACCTCACCCCGGGCAAACCTGGAAACAATGCGGTCTCCTTTTTGCAGCTCTTTAGCATCCCTGACAACTCTGCCCTCAGCCGTCATGGTGACTGAAAACCCGCGCGCAAAAGTGGACTCAGGGCCCAGTGTCCTTATCAGGGATGCCAGGCGCTGCGTTCTCTCGGCTGCTTCTTTGAGCGTGTTATTACCAGCCCTCTCGAGCAGGGATCGCGCATAATTGAGTTGTTCGACCCTGCGCTCAATGACCCGTTCGGGGTGGTCAGCCGCGTAAGCAGTAGCCAGCTCCTTGAGTCTTGCGGACATGCTGTCCAAGCTCGTGTCAGACGCATCCCTGAGCAACTGCCGTGTCTGATCGAGAGTTTGAATCGGTTCGCGCAGTGCCCGTTCCGAGTCGCGGGGTATCAATGCACGACGCGCCGACTCAAGAACCGCGCTATCATGCTTGATTCTGCTCTCCATGCTGCGTTGCATCGCATCCGCCTGACGTCTCACCTGCAAACCAAGTTCACCGGCATCGGGGACCACCAGCTCAGCTGCCGCACTCGGGGTGGGTGCCCTGACATCTGCGGCAAAGTCAGAGATGGTAAAATCAATCTCATGCCCGACGGCTGAAACCACCGGGATAGGACATGCATGAATAGCGCGGGCAACGACTTCCTCGTTGAAGTTCCACAAATCCTCCAGCGAGCCTCCACCACGGCCCACGATGATGACATCGACCCGGGGCAAACCATGCTTTTCAGGCTCAGAGAGCTGACGGATTGCCTCAGCAATGGTGCGCTCGGCACCCTTTCCCTGAACCATCACAGGATAGAGAATGGGCTGCACCCAGGGTGCACGCCGCGTCAAAATATTGAGCATGTCCTGGAGAGCCGCACCCGTTGGCGATGTCACCAAACCCACCTTGGTCGGGAATTTCGGCAGAGCCTGCTTGCTTGCCGGATCAAATAAACCCTCTGCATTGAGTTTCTTCTTGAGCTCCTCAAACCTCGCCTGCAAATCACCCAGACCGGCGTTCTCAACTTGCTTGACGATGAGTTGCATTTGGCCGCGTGCCTCGTAAATGGAAACCTCGGCAAAAACCCTAGCCTGCATGCCGTCCTCTGGCTGCGCCTTTGCCTTCAGCGAGGATCCACGGAACAGGGCACAGGAAATCTGAGCCTTGTCGTCCTTGAGGGTAAAGTAGCAATGCCCGCTGGCTTGCCTGCGCAAATTGCTGATCTCACCTTCCACCCAGACATCCCCTATCTCGATTTCGAGCAGGTTTTTCATACGCCTGACAAGGCGAGTCACGGTGAGAGCCTCAGACACGAGATCACATTCCATGCCGCAGAAGATTATGGCAATATGAATCTCTTGCTTCTTGACTCTCAACCTTCTGCTCCTAGTCTCCCCCCGCCATGGCAGAACGCACTCATACCGATCCAGAACGCATGGAGAAGATTGTCTCCCTCTGTAAAAGCAAGGGATTCATCTACCAGTCCGGAGAACTATACGGCGGACTGAACGGATGCTGGGACTACGGCCCACTGGGTGCTGAGCTCAAGCGTAATCTCAAGGACTACTGGTGGCGCAGAAATGTTCAACAACGAGATGACATAGTCGGCATGGACGGCTCCATTCTGACACACCAGGCCGTCCTGACGGCCTCCGGACACGTGGGCGGCTTCTCGGACCCCATGGTTGATTGTAGAGTTTGCAAAAAGCGCTATCGGGCAGACCAAATGGAGGAAACTCCCCTCTGTGAGGCCAAAAAACAACTCCCCAAAGGTGAGGACAAGCACTGCGAACTCACCGAACCCAAGGAATTCAACCTCATGTTCCAGACCAAGATGGGAGCCTCTGCGGATGCTGATGATCCCAATGCCGTGGCCTACCTGCGTCCGGAGACTGCGCAAACCATTTTTGTGCAGTATAAAAACGTGCTCGACTCAACACGCCAGAAAATCCCTTTTGGTATCGCCCAGATCGGCAAGGCATTCCGCAACGAAATCAACCCGCGCAACTTCACGTTCCGTTCCCGTGAATTCGAGCAAATGGAAATCGAGTATTTTTGCCATCCGGATGACGGCATGAGGCTTACTGACGAATGGCTGGAGCAACGCCTCGAGTTTTACGAGGAAATCGGCATCCCACGCGCCAAGCTCCATATACTCGACGTGCCGGATGGTGAGCGCGCGCATTACTCGAAAAAAACCTACGATATCGAGTATGAATTCCCCTTCGGCATCCAGGAGCTCGAAGGTGTCGCCTACCGCACGGACTACGACCTCAGCAAACACCAGGAGCACTCAGGCAAAAGCCTTGAGTATTTCAATCCGGAGACCAAGGAAAGGTTTATCCCCCATGTGGTCGAGCCCTCTGCAGGATGTGACCGTACGGCTCTGGCTATTCTCTGCGAGGCTTATGACGAGGAGGACCTCACCAAGGAAGACGGCAAAACCGACATTCGCAAAGTGATGCGGTTTAAGCCATGCATTGCTCCCATCAAGGCAGCGGTGTTACCACTGCTCAAAAACAAACCTGAACTTGTCGCCAAGGCACATGAAGTCAAAGACCTGCTTGAGCCACACATGAATGTATTTTATGATGAGGCTGCTGCGATTGGCCGCCGCTACCGACGCCAGGATGAGGTGGGCACTCCGTTTTGTATTGCAATCGACTTTGAGACTCTGGGTGAACCGGCTGAGAACGGAGAGGATCTCACAGACACAGTCACCGTACGCCACAGGGACAGCATGGAACAGGAACGGGTTGCCATCAGTGAGCTTCTGCCCTGGCTTCTCGAGCGCATCGTGTGAGCCACTGCTCCTTTGCCAGGGCGCTGCGACGGCTGGCAGCGACCACTTACAGCCTCCATCTGTCGTGAAACATCAGATCATAGCGGCCGGCAAACCTGCCCTTGGATATGCAAAGACAGGTGTTGCGGAGTACACCAAGAGGTTGGCGCGTTACGGGTCCTACCAGCTCCAGCACATCAAGGATGGCAGCAGTGAAGATGTCTCCAAACGCCTGCTCGATGCCAGTGAGGGTACACTGCGAATTGTTCTGGATGAACGCGGCGAGAATTTGACGACATCAGCATTCGCCTCTCGTGTTGAGCATTGGGAGCTCGAAGGAATCAAACGCGCCAGTTATCTGATAGGTGCCTCTGATGGACACAGCGAGTCCCTACGCCAGCAAGCGGATATGGTATGGGCACTCTCGCCGCTGACGCTTCAGCATGAGCTCGCCCTGGTCGTACTTCTCGAACAACTCTACCGCGTCGCCACCATCCATCGCGGCGAGCCTTATCACCGCTGAGCCTGAACTCAGCCTAGCGTTGATCAAGAATACTCAGTGCTCCAGCACCTTCAGGACCTGTGGGCCGATTCCATGGCATGTAACTCTCATCAGACTCCGGGCCCACGGGCTTGCGTGCGGTCTCTGAACTGTCTGCGCATGAAAACAAGGGCAGAAATGCCACGCTTGCCAAAATATAGATGAACTTACTCATGCCAATGAGGTTAATCCTTCAGCATCACGGATCAAGTGATATTTCTTCCATGGGATCATTCGGGCAACCCAACAGCTTGTCCTTGCCCAACGGATCTTAATTTGACACAAGCTGCCATGCCTCCTCTCTCCAGACGCTTCCCCTTTCCCCCCGCCCATCCGGATGATGCCGGGCCGGATCTCGGATCCAGACAGTTCGAGCGTTTTCCAAGGCTGCTACCCGTCGTCACATATTCTGTCATGCTCTGGTGCGTAGCCGCCTTTTTCCTGCTCAGCAGGGGTGATTCCGGTAGTGTTGCAACCTACAAACTGGCGCACTTTCTTGGATACACCACCTATGAGGACCTCACCAAGGGGCGTTGGTGGGGTTTGATCGCGTCAACATGTGTGCACGTTGATTTGTGGCACATCGTTTTTAACATGCTCTGGCTTGCGCGCCTCGGACCCTTGATGGAGCGCGGGATTGGCAGCTTGAAAACCATCGCTTTTTTCGCAAGCGCCGCCCTGGTCAGCTCCACATTGCAGCTCTTCATCGGCGGACCGGCTATCGGTTTGTCGGGTGTAGTTTATGCGATGGGAGGCTTCATGTGGGGTGCCTGGCCGCGCTACACCGGCTTCCTTGAGGGATTCACATCCAACAGTCTTCGCTGGCTTCTGATCTGGCAGCTACTCTGCTTTGCCCTCACCTGGGGTGGAATGATGCCAATAGCCAATACAGCCCACATCTCAGGCATGGCCTTTGGATTCCTCGTCGGGCTGTGGGCATGCCGTGGCACGCAAAAGGGATGGTACTGGATGGCAGCCAGTGCCGCGACAGTTCTCGGATGTATCATTCTCATCGTCATGGCTGCAACCGGAATATAGCAAAGGCAATCAATGCACCTCGATCATCTTCTTGAGTGATGTCGACAGCAAGTAACAGGTGATGCAAGACTCAGGCACTCCGGTGATGTGTCGCATCGCCGTGCGGTAAGAGAGCAGCTGGGAACTGTATTTCTCACTTAAGGAGTCGACCGTCTCCCGGGTATCTGTTTTAAAATCAATAATGGTGATGGCCTGGGGCCTTCCACCCTCGAGATGAATAACGGCACGGTCAATCACGCCACTGACCCACTGACCATCATCTTGAGTTTCGATGGGCTGCTCGCGCAATAGCTGGCAATCACCGGCTGGCCGATCAAAGTGCCTGCGTATTTCTGGAACCTCGAGACAACCCGTCACTATGCGAGAGGCCTTGTCATCAGCAAAATCAGGCAAATTATCCAACCATGAGATTTGCTCAAAGATCTGATGCACCCAGTTGCCAAAACTTGTTCCCTTGCTATTGCGCAGAAGCTCACCGGCCCGGTATTTTTTGCGCTCACTGGCAAGCTTGCGGGACATCCGGAGAGTGGGTGCGCGCAGTTTGATGATTTCCGGGGACGACAACACGGCCGGCTTGCGATCATTTTGATCACAGGGCAACCACACGCCTGACTCGTAAAGAACGGCATACTCTTCATCGTGGATCAACTCATCCCGATGTCCATGAGCTGCGGTTGCCTCCCTGATCCAATCATCATATTTCCTTCCAGGCTCCCAATCACTTTTGACGGGATCCAGGATGCAATACGTTGCCTTTTTAGCCCGTGTTAGTGCAACATAGAGATTGCAAAAACGCTCGTAACACTGGTCTGCCTCCCAAGTGTGAACCATTTCAGAAAGCTCCGTATCGGTGGAGCGGATCTCCTTTGGTGGTGTTTTGATGATATACTCCGTCGACCCAAGTTCTCCCTTGCGCTCCAGCACATCCACCTGCCTCATGGTGGTGAATTCATCCGCGCTGCCAAGCTCGGGGAGAATAACCATGTCAAAGCCAAGCCCCTTGCACTTGTGGATGGTCATCACTTGTATCATACCCGCATTGCTGGTCTCTCTAAGTGATCGTGATTCGAGGATCTGCACCCATTCATCCAGGCTTCCCCCTTGTTGGGAAAACTCAGCGGCAACGGCCTGCAATTCATCAAGTCTGGCATTTCCATAGGGCGAGACGGTAATGGATTGCCTCAAGCTGGCTATAATCCGCTCAAGCAGGCTCTGAATGCCTTTTCTGGCCACCTCCTCAGTAAGCCACTGCCACTGAACCCGCTGATCAGCACTGCCGCACCACTTATCAATAATCGCCCCCACTGGACTCATGCCCATATGTATGTGGCCGAAGCTGTGTGAAGGGTTACGCAACCAGCGAAACAAATCAAGAATCACAGCTCCTAGTGGGCCATCGGTCAGATGCGTCTCTGACTCAGAGGCAACCGGCAGGCAATGCGGTTCTGCTCGGAGATAGTCCACAATTTCAGTAACCTCTACATTTCTCCGGACCAGAATAGCGCAACTCATGCCTCGCTCGAGTGGCCTTACCTTCTCAAGGAGGGAAATCATCGCACGATAACGTGCTTCTTTTCTGGCATCACTATCTGCCGTCCGGGGATCCACTTTGGTCTCTATGACCATTGCGTGACCGTCTCCATCCTTATGGGGCGTATGGCTGTGGAAGATCCAGCGATCCAAGGCATCCTGCGGAAAAACCTCACGCCACTTTGCTTGAGACAAATCGCAGACCGTGTTAACCAGGTCCAGTACTGGTTGTGTCGAGCGGAAGGAGCGATCCATGTCCCAATCAGCAAGCCGTTGACCATAATGCTTTTTGAGGTCGTCAAAAAGGCGGGGCTCCCCTCCACGCCAACCGTAAATACTCTGTTTGCTATCACCAACGACAAAAACCGAACGCCTGCCCCCGGCATCCTGAATGATTTCATCAACCAGATTTGCCACCGCCTGCCACTGCGGGCGGGATGTGTCCTGAAACTCATCCAAAAGCCAATGATCATAACGCGCATCGAGACGAAAATCGATTAAATTGCGCTCGTCTTCATCCCAGATTTGCATGGCCCCCTCACCCGCCAACAACATGGTCAGATCAGAGAAACAGAGTCTTCCCCTGTCACGCACATGGCCTTGGTAGAGACTCTCATATGCAGACATGACCGCATAGAGACCACGCGTTCGCTTCATGCATATGTCGATTTCGGCTCTTATATAAGAGCCTATGAGATCGCTCATCACCTGCCCCATTTCCACAGAAATAGGGTATTTGTTTTTTTCCTCAACCGTTCCACCCTTTGGGTATTGATCCCAATGCGCTATGGCACGCTCAAGCTGTGTGTTCATTTTCAGGGGAGCTCCGGGCTGATAGTCCTCGAGAATTTCACAAACCTTGAGCCAACCGTTCATGTAGCGCTTGTGGGGCGTGTATGGTTCACCCAGCATTGCACGCAGCTCGCCGGCAAGCTCCTTGATGTCGCCGTCCGGATACGGGCAGCCATCGCGCCACAACCCTTCCGGACTTCCCCATCGGCTCTCATCGGGGGCACTCAACCAGCGGTTCTGATGTTTTTGGATAAAGTTTTCAAGCGTCTGGCACAGCCGGTTTTCCTCCTCGCCCCATGTCGCTTGCTTGAAGGACTGAATGAAATCATTGCGGTCTTGCTTGCGCGTTTTCCGGTGCGAGAAAATCACCTTCATCACACCCATCCTCTCAGCTGAGATGGCCGCATCCTCCATCAACTCAAAACCGCTCAATCCCAACTCGAGATAGAAATTGCGCACAATCCGCACAAAATAACTGTCCAGCGTGGAGAGCGCAAGACGATCCAGCACCCCAATGAGCTCTTCGAGTTTTTCTTGGAAGAACGGGGCATCCATTTCAGGCACCTCAACTCTCGGACCATGGATGAGGGCAGGAATCGATTCCGTGCCCTCAATAATCTCCCTGAGCTGCCCGGCAAGTTCCTGCGCCTGCTCCGGAGATGAAGCTCCCTCTGCAAGGCGGGACATGATCCTGCTGGTGAATTCACCTGCTGCTTTGCGCGTGAATGTAAGCGCGATGATTTTTTCCGGTTTTTCACCCAGCACCATCAAGGCGAGGTAGCGGTTGGCCAGCTGAAAGGTTTTGCCACTACCCGCTGAGGCTCGAATCATCGTGCTCTGGATCATGCTGGCCATCTGCCGTCATTGAACTCCGTGGACACCGCGGTGACAAGTTTACAGTTCCATAGCAGTATCATTAAGGTTAAAAGAAAACATGCTCGCTGCATTTGATTTTTACGGTGTTGGCCACGTAGGAGCACTTGTCTGTCTCGCGGTGACAGCAAGCTTGATGATTTTGCGCTGCCGCAAAGATGCCCACTCAGCACACACCAAGTCCGTCTTGTCGTTGCTCACCTTCAGCTGCTTTGCCTCCTACCCCATCAGCCAGGCTGCCTGGGAGTCGGCGGGAGGTGCATTCACCCTCGATGCTGTTATTCCCCTGCATCTCTGTGACATCGCCGCGTTTCTCTGTGGCTTTGCCTTGATTACGAGAAAACCTGTCTTATGTGAGCTCTCCTACTTTTGGGGATTGGCCGGCACGCTGCAAGGACTGTTGACGCCCGCTCTCGCCTACGACTTCCCTCACCCGGTTTTCCTCGCATTTTTCCTGCAACACGGTGTGGTTGTCGTAACGGCACTACTACTACCTCTGGGACTGGGCTGGCGACCACGTAAAGGTGCCTGGATCAAGGCTTTCGGTTGGCTTCTGGGCTATGCGTTGATTGTATTTCTCATCAATATGGCAGCGGGAACCAATTTCGGGTTCCTGCGGCACAAACCGCATCAGGCAAGCCTCCTGGACGTGATGCCTGAGTGGCCCACCTACATTCTGTTCATGATCTGCATAGGAGTAGTGATGTTCTTCCTATTAGGCTTACCATTCCGAAAATCCGTGCAAAATTAGGTCGTGCGTTTTGCCTCGTTTAGGCTTTAGTTCCATTCACCCTTCACTGACGAACTCAATCCAGGATTCATTTCATGTCCAATAACTCCAAAGATGCTCCCCAGAAAAGAAAGCGTGTCAATGTGCGTAGCCCTGATGTGATGGCTCTTGTTCAAGCTCAGGTAGAGCAGCATTACAGGTCATCGATTGTCGAAAAAATCAAATCCCACGGAGGAGAAATCACTGTCGGCAATACTACCATTCGTCTGGCGAAGCAGTTTGGATTCTGTTACGGTGTGGAACGCGCCATTGACCTTGCCTACGCCACCCGCAAGGTATTTCCCGACCAGCGTATCTTTCTTATTGGGGAAATTATTCACAACCCCGAGGTCAACAAGCAGCTCAGTGACATGGGCATTGTCTCTCTGCCTTGGAAAGAGATGACCCGGGAATATGACAATCTCACCGAGGATGATGTCGTTATTGTGCCTGCCTTTGGAGCTCCCACCAGTTTTATGAACCGCCTGGCAGAAATCGGCTGCCAGGTTGTCGACACCACCTGCGGTGATGTTATGAAGGTTTGGCGCCGTGTCCGTGATTACGCCAAAAACAACGTCACCTCCATCATCCACGGCAAGGCAGGACATGAGGAGACGCGCGCAACGGCCTCACGGGCCCTTGGCGCTGACAACAACGGCCACTATCTCATTATCCTCACACTCAGTGATGCTGACTACGTGTGTGATTATCTTCTGGGCAATGGAGACAAGGCTGAATTCATGGAAAAATTTGCACATGCGCACTCGGAAGGCTTTGACCCTGATCTGCATCTCACACGAGTGGGCGTGGCCAATCAGACCACAATGCTCCAGAGTGAAACGGAGGCACTACAGGAAAAAATCAGAGAGGCTATTGTCGCTCGTGACGGCAATGAAGCGAACTACCACGTCTTTGACACCATATGTGGCGCCACCCAGGAAAGGCAAAATGCACTTTTTACCATGCTTGAGAAGGTTGGTCAAAAGCCCATGGACGTTCTCCTCGTTGTCGGCGGATACAACAGCTCAAATACAACGCACCTCGCTGAAATCGGTGAAAAAAACCTCCCTACATTCTTCATACGTAATGCCCAATGCATCAAGTCGCTTGAAACCGTGATCCACTACGACATTACTCACCACGAGGAGGTCGAGAGCAGCTATCAAGACCTTCTGAGCAAAGACAAGCCGGTGGTGATAGGTGTCACTGCCGGAGCTTCCTGCCCCAATAATCTGATAGAATCCACCATTATCAGGATCATGGAGCTGAGGGGCGTGGACAAGAAAAGCCTGGAGGCGATCAATTAGCCAGGTTGCTGAGTTCCTTTTTCCGGATGAGCTCAATATGCCTACTGACACGCTCGGCTTCGTCGGCTTCGCCCAGATTGATCAATGAACGCCTGACCCCCTCCAGAGAGGCCATGTTGTGAGGGTATCTGACCAAACCCTGGTAATAGGCTTCGTAAGCATCAGCGTGGCGTCCAATGCTGTGGTAGTAATCACCCACGCGATTTTCCATGGGTGAGAGGACCAGGGGCGGCATCATCAAAGAAGGCACTCCCTGCTTGTCCCTGGCTGACATGAAATGGTTCAGCGCCATGGCATTTGCAGATGTATCATCCCCCAGCGCAACCAAACCGGCCAGCTCCGTGTCATAGATCGCCAAACTGCTGCCGGCATTGAAGTAGTGGGTGAAATCAGGGGATTTCATGGCACCCTCTGCCACCTCTGCCAATTGTTTGATCAAGCGCCGCAGCGTTGTGTTTCTTAGCAAATGTGCATCCTTCATCGACTTTTCTTCTATGGCTTGACGGCAACCAATGTATGCAGCAAGTGCCTCCACATAGACCCCGGCAAGAGTTGGCAATTTCGTATCCGCAACATAGGGTTTGAGCTCTTCCTTGGTGGGCAGTGAACGGAGCGCTTTCTGAAGATTGCCAACACCATCGCGGGTGATATAGAGCCGGGCGGGCAAATGATAAGCACGCCAGAGAATCATCTGGTTGCCAGCGCACTGGGGACGCCCAGGATCAGGCTCCTGAGCTCGCAAACTCATCGCCACCTCCATGGCTTGCTCAAAGTCACCCATCTGGTAGAGCGCATTGGCGAGATAGCACTTTGACTTCACCAAGCCCTCACAATCTCCCATCGATATACCATCACGACTCATCCACTCTTCATAAAGCCGGATTGCTTGCCTGAAAGCACGCTCAGCGAGCATATAGTTGCCCGCACGCCACTCAAAGTGCCCAAGGGCATGCTGCCAGGCAGGCACGTTCGGGCACCCTTTGACAAGATAGCGCGCGTAAGGCAGGATTTCCTTTTTGATATTAACCGAGCTATTTGGAGCATCCGCGTTGAGAGTCAGCCAAAACCCCATGAGCATGAAGTTGTCCGGATGATCCTCCATCAATTGATGGGTTTGAGCCAGCACATGCAATCGCGCTTGTGATGGCTCGTTGGCCACATTGTAATCACCCCTGTTGAGGAACATGCCGATGATTTTTGCCTGCAGGCAATCAGGCTCATCTTCGGCCAGGGCCAGCAATAAATCTCTGGCGACTTCCGGTTTCTGCGATACCAGTGCCCCCACCGCTACCGCAAACCGTCTCTCAGAGGCCAAATAACGCTCTTTTTTGCCCTGCTCCCTGGCAAGCTCATCTGCCTTACTAAGCTCCAGCATGCGCGCAGCAGCAGCATTGCGACAATCGGCATATTCATTGAATGGCTGGATCCATGCCAAAGCCACCCCTGCGTATGCCATGATGCATTCAGGATCGATCGCCAATGCCGCACAGAAGTGACGATAGGCCTCAAAATTCCACTGTGCATGCACCAGGGCAAAGCCCTCCCTGACATGCTTGCGCACGTCGGATGACGTTGTTGTCACCTTGCATAATACACCATTGGCTTTCCCGCTGATTGATGGTGGTTTCAAACTGGCAACCCTTGGGTGCACCACATCACTTAAATCCGTCGATGCGGAACTTCCGGGTGATTTCTCCGAAGCGTTGCCCCCGGCAATGTCAGCCCATCCATCACCCATCACCAGCAGCGAGATAAACGCCGTGAGCATCAGACTACGAATGCAGCACATGCCCGGACTATTAGCGAGATTGCCCAAATCTGCCAGTGGAAAAGCCAGAACCCCCACAACTTTCATCTACGTGAAAGCTGCATATTTTATGAGGATGCATGAAATCGCGCATTGAAAGATCCCCCAAACCTGCTTGATTGCTTTCCAGTCATGTCGAATAGTTTTGGCCATTTGTTTCGCATTACCACATGGGGTGAATCCCATGGCGGCGGGGTTGGGGTTGTCATTGACGGCTGCCCGCCGCTCATCCCTGTCTGTGAGGAAGACATCCAGACCGAATTGGATCGCCGCCGTCCGGGACAAAGTGAGATTGTCACTCCACGTAATGAGAGTGATACCTGTGAAATTCTCTCCGGAGTCTTTGAGGGGGAAACACTGGGCACTCCCATTGCCATTCTGGTCAGAAACAAGGATCAGCGACCCTCCTCCTACTCTGAGATGAAGGACAAATACCGCCCATCTCATGCTGATTACACCTATGATGCCAAGTATGGCACTCGCGCCTGGCATGGCGGGGGCAGGGCATCCGCCCGCGAGACCATAGGCAGGGTTGCCGCAGCCGCCATTGCCAAAAAGATACTTCTCCATCTCTATCCCGGAATCGAGATTCTGGCATGGGTTGACTCCATCAAGGACATCCAGGCCAACGTCGACGCCGGGAAAGTGACCCAGAAGCTTATTGAATCCAATATGGTCCGCACAGGAGACCCCGATGCTGTTGACTCGATGGTTGAGCTTATCAAGGAGACCAGGTCGGAGGGCAATTCCGTCGGCGGTGTGGTCAAGTGCGTTGTGCGCAATGTTCCTGCAGGCCTGGGCAATCCTGTGTTTGGCAAACTTGAAGCCTCGCTCGCCCAGGCCATGCTAAGCATACCTGCCACGAAGGGCTTTGAAATAGGATCAGGCTTTCAAGGCACGAGATTAACAGGTGCCGAGCACAACGACGCATTTTATATGGAGGGCGAAACAGTGCGCACTTCGACCAACAACTCGGGGGGTGTTCAGGGAGGCATCAGCAACGGCGAAAATATTCTTTTCCGCACCGCTTTCAAGCCTACGGCCACCATCATGACCGAGCAAAAGACGGTAACAACTGAGAGTGAGGATACTGAGCTCAAGGGCCGTGGTCGCCATGATGCGTGTGTGCTGCCGCGCGCCGTTCCCATTGTAGAAGCCATGACAGCTCTCGTGCTGTGTGACCATGCTCTCCAGCATCGCGCTCAATGTAGCGCTCATTAATCCTTCTGCGGTTCATGAATTGGTCGGACATTGGCACTTATGGCTTCATTGGTGCGATCCTTCTGGTCTTTGCCGTGACTGGTTTTTTCAGAGGTCTTATTCAGACCACATTGGGCATACTGTGCCTGAGTATTGCGGCCTACTGTGCCTACTGGGTGCATCAGCGCGCCTATGAGCTGATCACCCCCTGGATCGAAGACCCCCAACCATGGCTGTGCTGGACGGCGGCAGCAGCCACGGGTCTCTTGGCATTTATAATCTGCCGCTTCCTGTTTCGCTTTTTAATCGATCCGTTCAATGTCTCAAAAACCGGACAACGCATAGGCTTCGGTTTTCCCGCGGCGGTGATCACAGGATGCATCGGACTAGCCTTTATCTGGATATCTGTGGTGGGAGTGCGATACCTTGGCTGTGTAGCAGAGCTCCAACAGACCAGCGCCGGGATCAGAACAGAGGAGCCGCAGGCAAACACAGCAGAAATCACTTATAAGCGCGTTCTTCCCTGGCTCATTGTCGCAAGACAATCACTGGATCAAAGCTCACTGGGGAGCTGGCACCTGCGCACCGACCCGTTCCATCTGGACGACCGGCTCAAGCTCTCCAAACTTCTGCTCTATTTTCACGATACTCACTCACGCCACAGCATGTTGACCACGCCGGAATGTCTTGTTGTCATTAATAAAAAGGCCTTCCTTGATCTCGCGCACAACCCTGGCATCAAGAAGACCGCGCTTTCAGACTATCCTGTTGCGTTACTCTCCTCACGCGAACTTACACTTGCTCTCAGGGATGAGGCATTGGCAGTGCAGATGGAACAGTGGAATCCTGATTGCCTGAATCAAATCAATGAGCGCGCAGCATCCCGTTAACCCTCATGACACATAAAAAAACACAACGAGTCCCGCTGTGTTTTTTTCAATGGGTGAATCAAAAAGCGAGAATCCAGATCAGTGATTACTCTCCTCCAGCTTCTCCAGCAAGCTCCTGAAGCTGCTCACGGCTCACAGGCTCGTTGATGTCCTGCCACTTGGCCCGATACTTGGCCGCATCTTCGGCTGTAACTGCCCCGGCCTCGTTACCAAATGATTGGCGAACATAGCTCATCACATCTGCGAGCCTCTTGTCGTCTGCATAGGCTGCCTCAAGGGGAGCCATCATGCCCATATATTCAACACCCTCTTTCTTGATCCCTTTGAGAATGACAAGAGCCAGCACTGCCGGATCACCGATGACCACTTTGGAGCCCGTAAGGGAAGGAGCCATTTTTTTATCCCCGAGGGGAAGACCCTGTCCATCGGCGTTATGACAAGCACTGCATGTAATGTAGGCCATTTTGCCATCGGCATTTTCGGCATCTTCGGCATGAACTGACATAAGAGCCAATGCTGCACTGACGGGAGCGAGAATAAGTTTCTTCTTCATGGTGATGGTTGTTATTTTAGGTGTAGCTGAAAGGGCGTGCTGTAAAACAGCTCTACGCGAGCCAATATTACACAGCCGATTGTGAAATCCAGTCCAATTCAATGATTTTTGGCCAGGCAGTCGACCAAATCGTGCTCACCCGGAGTAATTGCCCAGGATATCTTGAACCCTTCGGAAATCTGCCACAATCAAACGTTGATGTGGGGGCTGTGTTTCGATTAGTTTTCATCAGGTTCTGAAAACGAATCTGCATTCATCATGCCAATCTCAGATTACATCGTTACCATCGGGCTCGAGGTTCACTGCCAGATCAAGTCAGAGAGCAAAATGTTCTGCGGCTGCGCAACAAGTTTCGGAGAGGAGCCCAATAGCAATGTTTGCCCGGTCTGCCTGGGCTTACCCGGGGCCCTGCCGGTGCTGAACAGACACGCCATTGAGCAAACCATCTTAGCGGGCATGATGCTGGATTGCACCACACCGGAAATCTCAAAGTGGGACCGTAAAAACTACTTCTATCCGGATATGCCGAAAAACTTTCAGCTTTCCCAGTTTGACTTACCTCTCTGCCTCGGAGGTGGCGTGCCTCTCTATGATCTGGCATACCCCAAGGAAATCCAGAAAAACATCCCCTCCCCAGGCAAGGTTGTTGAGCTCACCCGTATCCACTTGGAGGAAGATGTGGCCAAATCCACCCACCATGCGAACAACTCCACCATTGACTTCAACCGTGCCGGCACACCACTCATGGAGATAGTCTCTGAGCCGGATATTGAGACCCCGGAACAGGCCTACGCCTATCTAAAGTCTCTGCAGCAGATCCTCGTCTACGGGGGGATCTCCGATG
>CAYXEC010000015.1:19011-33326 GCA_964463855.1 uncultured Verrucomicrobiales bacterium
TACGCCTATCTAAAGTCTCTGCAGCAGATCCTCGTCTACGGGGGGATCTCCGATGCCGACATGGAAAAAGGCCAAATGCGCTGTGATGTCAACGTATCGCTGCGCCCACATGGCCAAAAGGAGCTAGGTGAAAAAATAGAACTCAAAAACCTCAACTCGATTTCCGCGGTCAGAAACTCTCTCCATCACGAAATCCAGCGCCAGGCGGAGGAACTGGATGCAGGCATCGCCCAGATACAATCAACCCGCAGATGGGACGCTGACATGGGTGAAACCCAGATGATGCGGACCAAGGAGGACGCTCACGATTACCGTTACTTTCCTGAACCGGACCTTCTACCCATCAAAACCGGCAAACTGGTCGAAAAAATGCGATCACAGATCCCCGAGCTACCCCACACCAAGCGTGCCCGCTTTGAACAGGATTATGGCCTCAGCGCCTATGACGCTGGCGTACTGACCAGTGATCAAGGCCTCGCCAACTATTTCGAGGAGGCGGCCAGCGAGCCCCAACTCGGCAAAAAAGTGGCCAACTGGATTACCAACAGCGTGCTCGCCAAACTCAACGAGGACAACATCTCCATTCTTGAATGCCCGCTCCCGGCGGCAAGGATCCTTGAGCTGGCCAAGCTCGTTGAGGCAGGCACCATATCGAACAATCAGGCACGGGAGGTTTTTGCTGAAATGTGGCAAAAACCCGATATTGGCCCGGCTGATCAAGCCAAGGCAATGGGGTTTGAGCCGGCCGACAACACTGCCATCGAGTCGATTGTGGATGAAGTCATAGCAGCTAACCCTGACAAGGTCTCCGAGATTCAGGGCGGCAACGAGAAACTTCTGAACTTCCTCACGGGTCAGGTGATGAAGGCCTCCAAAGGCAAAGCCAACCCAAAGATGGTGACCGATACACTCAAGGAGAAAATTTTGTGAAAAGCAGGATCATCTCGCTTGCTTCAGCACTTTCTATTTCTGCCAGCCATGCAGGTGTCTATGGCGATCTCGAGTTTGGAGACAGTCGTGAGACGGTCACCAAAAAGCTCGGACAAAGCCCGCTTGTGGAGCAAGTCATTGATGAAGTCTTTACAGCAAGAACCGGCCTGAACGGCATCTACAAATGCAAGGCTAAGATATCAGGACTCACATGCCACCTTTACTTCAATTGGGATGAGGACGGAGGCCTGAATGAGATCACACTGCGTTCAGAGGGGCTCGGGCTCGAGACCTATCCAATAGAGCTCAGGCAAGCGTGGCTTGATGCAGAAAGGATTTTTTCAGAAGTCTATGGAGGTGCCAATCAGAAGGCAGCCTATCCACCGGTGAGCGCATTCCAAAAACACAAAATGATGATCTCCCATGTCTGGCAAAACCCAGACTACGGAACGATTCTCATGGGCACTGGAGCTGACCGGGACCGATGCTTTCTTTTCGTTCGTTTTACAAAGAGCAGCACTCATCTGGCACCCGCTCCTTGACACTTTTCCGCAGCTGCATGGCACGGGTATTCCGGAGTGGCGGCGCACCCTCACTCACCCAGGGGCAGCAACTCGTTGTATCGACGCACAGCCAGGGTCTTGCCGCTCTCTTCATCGATATCCACCAACAGGCCGCAAAGCCTGACCTGCCCCTTGGCGACGGGAAATCGAGTTGGCATGCCTGTTTTAAATCGCCAGACCACGGACTCCACACTGCGGCCGAGCACAGACCTCTCCGGACCACACATGCCTACATCGGTGATATGGGCTGTTCCCTGCTCCAAAATCCGCTCGTCAGCCGTTTGCACATGGGTGTGAGTGCCTGCGACTGCAGACACCTTTCCGTCCAGATGGTAACCCATGGCAATCGACTCACTGGTTGTCTCTGCATGAAAATCAACAAAAATGACCTTCACTCCCTCCTCATCACGTAGACGCTGAGCCTCGTTTTCAACAGAGAGAAAAGGGTTGTCCAGAGGCGGGTTCATGAAGGTCCTTCCCTGAGCGTTGATCACAGCTACTTTACCCTTGTCCGTCTCCAGAATAACACTGCCTTGTCCAGGCGTGCCCTGCGGATAATTAATCGGGCGCAGAAGTCGCGGTTCCGTCGGAAGATAGTCGACTATTTCCTTCTGATCCCATATATGGTCTCCAGACGTAAGCACTGCAATACCACAACGCAGCAAGTCTATCGATATCTTGGGGGTAATTCCCCTGCCCGCAGCCGAGTTTTCCGCATTCGCAATGACAAAATCGATCTCCTCTTCCCGTTTAAGGGCCGGCACACGATTCATCACCGCCTTGCGCCCAGGCTCACCGACAATATCTCCTAAAAAAAGAATGCGAATCACGGGCATAGTGAATCATACTGTCCCCCATCAGCCAACCCCTAAGCCTCAATCCTAGCTTTTTGTCTCATGCAGGAAATCACTCAACGCAGAAAATTTTATCCTCTCATAGCACTGCTGATCGTGCTTCTCATGGCAACGGGCGGTTACCTCGTTCTTCTGGATACGCAGCGCAAAGCGGTCGTGCCCGGCGAAGAGAGAGAGGAAGCCCCAGCCTCCATCCAAGCGGAGGAAAAACCCTCGCAGCTGGCTGACCTTGGAGAGCAACCGGATTGGAATACACTGGACCTGTGGCAGGACACCATCACCCGCGATGATTTTTTCAACCTGCTCACCGAAGTGTATACAACCGACGATTCATGGAAGCGCTACATTTCCTTGCATGAGGACCATGCAATCATTCGCACGGACACCAGCCAGCAGGGTGCAACCTACAGGCTCAATTTTGCCAGTGTGATTAGCGAAGCTTCCCCCGCAAGAAACTGGACCAGTGCTGGTGAACTCCCACCAGGGACCAGGGAAAAACCACTCGCCGGAGTTCACATTGCCATTGATCCGGGACACATCGGTGGCGATTTCGCCAAAATGGAGGAACGCTGGTTTCAAATTGGTGAGCATGAACCCGTTAAAGAAGGAGACATGACCCTGCTCACGGGAAAAATCATCAAGAAAAAGCTCATTGAGCTGGGTGCCAGGGTGTATCTCATACGGGGGTCAAACAACCCGGTGAATCCACGCCGCCCTGACGACTATCGTGAAGCCGCGCTTGCCAAGGCGAAATCGCTCGGAAAGATTAATGAGGAGACAATCACGCATTTACAAAACAAGTTTTTCTATCGCACAGGAGAAATACGGGAACGCGCCCGGCGGGTCAATCTCGCCTTCAACCCTGACCTGGTTCTCTGTCTGCACTTCAACGCTGAGGCTTGGGATGACCCTCTCAAACCCACATTGACAGAAAAAAACCACTACCATGTGCTCTTGCACGGCGCACTGACGAATGATGAAATCGCGCATGACGATGAGCGTTTCGAAATGCTCATGAAAATTCTCCAAAGAAGTCATGAGGAGGAGAAAGCCCTCGGCATGTATGTCGCCCACTCGCTCGCAGCGAGCACGAAGCTCCCGCCCTATGAATATCGGGACGCCGCGCACCGGGCCCGTAAAGTCGAGGACATACCCGGTCTTTGGATTCGCAACCTTCTCGCCAACCGGATCTACCAATGCCCTGTCATTTTTCTCGAGCCGTATGTGATGAACAACCAGGAAGTGCATGACCGCATCCAACTGGGTGACTACAAGGGCACCAAATTGGTCCACGGCGAAGAGAAGGCATCCATCTACCGCGAATACGCCGATGCCGTTGTGGAGGCACTCAGGGGATACTATCTCGACTCCCGCATCATCTATGAACCTCCCGGCTCATAAGTCTACGCAGCTATCAGCGCAGCCCCCCATAGATCCTCTGGATTTGATCGAGGTAATTACTGGCAGTATCACCCTGTAGCGAGTGGCCTTGCTCTTTTTCCATTGCCTCCATCAAGGCTCGGTACTTGTCAAAATCACCACTTACCTGATTGGACTGTGTAATATAAAACCAGTCGAGATAATCACGCGCTCTGATGGCAGCGGACTTCATCTTCATGCGAACATCCATCAATTTGGCAAGCCGTGATCTGATCTGTTTATCCTCACCTCTGGCTATGTCTCTGAGAATCGATTCATACTCGCGCAAAATCGGTCGGTAAGTGGGAAAGCAACGGTAACTCAGACGTTCCAGCTCAGCGCGCGAGGCAGCCACCGCCTCAACACGTTGAGCTGATTCAAACCCAATGATCTCATCGTAGTGATCGATATCAACGTGCATGGCCGAGCCGGATTGATCCCGGTAGCGCAATGTCAAAACACCCTCCAACCGGGATTCTGTTTCCAGCATGGAGTGCACTTGTGTCACACGTGCCGTGGCCAGCTCCAACAACTCAAGATTGACCCACTTGCGAAGACTGCTACTGGACTGATTCATGCCAGGAAAATGTTCACGCAACAGGTTTTCATATTCTCCCTTGAAGCTCGCAAAATCTGCAAGATATGCCGCCATGGAGACTTTACCCCCTGGTTGGCGCAAGAGCGAATTGACAACCGCTCCCGAGATGGCCCGAAAAGCGATGGGCTCACGTCCCATCATTTCACGCCATTGTTTTTCACTTGCCTCAAAGACTTGTTCCAAGGGCAAAATCGACATGAAATCAATACCTGCCTGATAAAGGCGTCTGTCGGCACCTCCACTGCGAATGTCCATGGCTTCCAGTATTCCGACAATGAGCCAGGGTTTGACAAGAAGCCTCTCATCGTCCTCCAGCACCTGGGCACCAGCCAAACCTCGCTCATAAAGAAGCAGCTCCATCAAATGATAACGAAGCAAGTTCTGGTCAACACCTCTGGCCAGATGAATGTGTAACAAGAGCTGGTACTCGCCCTGAATACTTGAAATCTTGCTTACCATGCTATGCGGCAATACCCTATCACCCTCAACACCATGCAGTTTGATGATGATGGGCAGCTTCATTTTCTTCGTGGGTGCCTCACCACATATCTTGTTGAGCTCGACTCGAAGCTTGTCTGCCATGGAGGCTATGCCTGCGCGCACCTGCTGGCTGCTTCCCACCACCGTAATATCTCCAAAAGTAGTGATCTCTGCTTGTCCGGCCAGCGCCTCGCCGGCAGCACGATCTATTTCATCACCCAGAGCTTGAAGCTTCGAACATGCAGACACCAGGATGATAGTCACGAGAACTCGCCCCCACCACACCCAAGGTGGCCCCTGTTCCACGCGGAGCTTCATGCAAACCATCATGATCATAGCCGTGACTCAAGGTTTCTTGGATCAAGCGTAATCATGCCATCCTCCACTCGCACATCGAATATTTGGTGCTCATAATAGGGCTGCAATTCATGATCCAACTCATCAATCATATTTTGATAGGCCGGCATCACAAGCCGCGCAAATCCACCAGGCAATCGGAGCTGCCCAATATGACAGGAGTGCCGAGCAATACTATAACCCCTCTTCGTGCGTTCAAATCGCATGAAAAGTGATGTCACATGATTGTCCTTATTACGAAGCCTGCGCTCAATAACGAGCTCGATCTCACCTTCCCTGAATCGAACCCACACACCGCGTACTTCGACCATGTCAGCCAAGGGTCCTGTTTGCCTGATTTTCAAGCGCTTTGCCAGCCACGCATTCACCTCCCCCTCTCGAAAACTGACGGAGTCATTTCTTTTAAGGGCATTGGCTAGTCGCTGCTCGAGCTTTGATACTTCTCCGAAGCCACCCTCGAGTATTTCCCTGCGTCCCGCGATACCCTCCAGCGCATATGTCTGCACTGCCGGAAAGAGCCTGATTCCAAAAATCTTGGTGTCCATCACCCTGGCACTGAACTGACTGGGGTTGCCAGAGGGCTGCCAGAGAAAATAAACGTGAATGATAAGATAAGACATCAAGGCCAAGAGAGAGCACCACAGGATCATTCTCAGACATCCACCGTTACCTCTGGCATCGTCATTCTGCCGATGATCCCGCTTACCCATACATCGTGATTAGCAAATACATGCTGGCATTGGAAGCTTTTCATTACCCTGCCGACCCGACAATGCAATGTGATAATCCACTTGCATCGTTATCACTTGGGGCTGAAAATTCATGCAACCTTTGGTGAAATCAGCGGTTTAAGGCTTTGCATTACTCTCACCATGGGCCATGCCGCCACACAGCAGTCCCTTTTCGTCCAAGCTCCGGCATCAGATCACCATCACCCTATGTCCAGATTACCTGCAGCAAGCGAAAGCGACAGCAGAGGCAATGATCTCGACACTTCAGATAATGAGGATGATGTAGCACTTATGTTGAGAGTTGCGCAGAGGGATGAGCTCGCATTTGAACAGCTCGTTGAAAGGCATCAGGGCGTGGTAGTTGGGACGGTTGCCAAGATGCTGGGCAACGCATCTGATGCCCAGGACATTGCACAGCAAGTCTTTATACGCCTCTGGAAAAGTGCCCCTCGCTATAAACCCCGCGCCAAATTCACAACCTTCCTCTTTACCATTACTCGCAACCTCGTTTTCAACGAGAGCCGCCGCCGGAGGCGCAAAAAGGAATACTCGATCGAGGAACGTCACGACGACTTTCATGTGCAAACTGCTGACGAGCGCAATCTTGCCCCTGATGAAGAAATACTTCAGCATGAGTTGCGCCTGGCAGTGGATCGGGCCATCGCAGAGCTTCCTGAAAAACAGCGTCTCGCGGTCATTCTGAGGCGCTATGAGGAGATGTCCTATGATGAAATCAGTGATATCCTTGGGATTTCCGTGTCTGCGCTCAAAAGCCAGCTTTTCCGTGCTCGCAACACACTGCGCGAGGCACTCCAACGGTATCTGGAATCATAGCCTGGGGCAAAGTTAGCCATCTTTCTGGCTTTGCCGCCATCTCGGTTTTGTTCTAATTTTACTTCATGAGCCGCTGTTGCCTCTTACTGCTTCTCACACTACTCCCTCTCACCCTTCACAGCAAGGTAGGCACCCGCCTTCTGGGGTCGGGATTTAAGCAGCCTGTCTGGGCGTCATGTCCGGGTGATGAGCAGGACGCTTTGTGGATCGTCGAGAAGGATGGTCGCATTATCATACTCAACAGGCATACAGGGGCAAAGAATGACTTTCTGGACATACGTCATCTCATCAAGATTCGCATGAACGAGCAAGGACTGCTCGGGCTGGCTTTCAGCCCAGATTACATGGAATCCGGTCGATTCTACCTCTATTACACCAACACCGAAGGTGATACTGAAATATGTCGCTTCAAGGCAAGTGGCCCCAGGAAACGCTTCTGCGACCCAACGACACAAGAACTGTTGTTCAAAATCAAACAGAGTGCCAGGAACCACAATGGTGGCTGGATCGATTTTGGCCCTGATGGCTTTCTCTACATTGCAACCGGTGATGGAGGGTCGGGCAACGATCCACTCAACCACGGCCAGGATCTGGGCACACACTTGGGCAAGATCCTTCGCATTGATGTGTCACCAGATAAAGGCTACCGGATTCCACCCGACAACCCGTTCACTGGTCAAACTTCCGCCAAGCCTGAGATATTCGCATACGGGCTGCGCAATCCATGGCGCTGCTCATGGGACCGGACCACCGGGGATTTCTACATCGCAGATGTGGGTCAAAATCACTGGGAGGAAATCAACTTCATACCAGCTGGCCAGGGCAAAGGCGCGAACTTCGGATGGCGTTTGCGTGAAGGCATGGTAGCCACCCCGAAAAACAACGTGGGTGGACAGCCCCCGGCAAACTCCATCGACCCTGTCTTTGTCTACAAACATGGCAGGGAGCCTGACGAGGGGCTCTCCGTCACGGGGGGCTACGTATACCGTGGACCAATCGAGAGCCTGCAGGGAAAATATTTTTTTGCCGACTACGCCAACCCGAGAATCTGGTCCCTTGAGATCAAAAACGGCAAGGCCGTGAATTTTCAGGATTGGACCGAACGCCTCAAACCAGAGCAGGGATCGATCAATCTGGTCGCCTCATTTGGAGAAGACAGTGATGGCAATCTATTCATCGTATCTCATCAAGGTGATATCTACGAGGTCGTGGATCAATAATGCGACTAATCAGCATGCGGGATATCATACACATCCCGCAGCTTGTCCTTGATCTCCTTGCCTATCACCATCAACGCCGGCAGCAGAACCAGCGTAATTAGTGTGGCAAAGAGAATACCAAATGCAAGGGATGCCGCCATGGGCTTGAGAAACTGTGCCTGGACCTCGGTTTCGATGAGCAATGGTGCCAAACCAAGGAAGGTCGTCAGGGAAGTAAGTAGAATCGCGCGGAAACGATCGCCTCCCGCACGACGACAGGCATCGACCAGAGTGACTCCCTCCTGGCGCAGGTCATTGATCCGGCACACCAGTACGAGGGAATCATTCACCACTACCCCAGAGAGAGCCAGAATGCCGAACACCGATAGAATGGAGACCGGCAGCCCCATGAGGTAATGCCCAAGCAAGGCTCCGATGATCCCAAAGGGAATCACCGACATGATAATCAGCGGCTTGGCATAGCTTTTCAGCGGAATGGCTATAAGTATGTAAATGAAAGCTATCGAGAAAAAGAACCCTTTGATGAGTGAACTCAATGATTTTTTGCGTTGTTCAATCTCACCACTCTGGCTGATAGAGATGCCTGGATACTTGGCCAGCATCCGGGGGAAAAATTCCTGCTCCAGACGGGCGGTAATCTCGCCAGAAGAAGTGACGGCCTTGTCCATCGTTGCCTCCACTGACACAACCCGCTTGCTGTCGTATCGCTCAATGGAAGCCAAAGATTCAGAGTAACGCGTATCAGCCACGACCCCGAATGGGACGACCGTTCCATCCTCTTTGCGCACACGCATGTCACGGAGCGTCTCCAGGGACTCCCTCTTTTCAATCGGGTAGCGCACCATCACTCGCACCTCATCACGCCCCCGCTGAACGCGCTGGGCCTCACGACCATAGAAGGCATCCCTTACATTGATTGCGAGGTCTCGCTTCGTAAAACCCGCCGCTTCTCCCTCCGGAGTCACCGAGTAAAGAATTTCCGGCTTTCCTGAGTCAAAGCTATCCAGGATGTCGTAAACCCCATTGTAGGTTGCCAGCACAGCCTTCATTTCGACAGCCGCTGCCTTGAGCTCATCGAGGTTTTCGCTCTCCAGGTTGACTCTCAAATCCCCTCCGGGCGGACCAGCCCTCGCAGCGACGGATAATGAACGAGCGCCGGCAACATGGCCAATCGCCTCGCGCCAATCCTTGATAATCTGCCCCGTGGTTAGAAACTCGCGGGTGGTTGATCGTGTGAGCTCTGCAGCTACAGCGGCGCTGTTGTTGGTTTTGCAAGCAATCTGGATTTCCACAAACGGGTTTTGCCCATGCTCGCGTTCATATTTGTTGCCAAGCTCAGTGGCAATATCGGCAATACGCTGTGCGTTGGCGTGTAGATACTGCACTGACTGACCCTGTTCAAGCTCAAGCAAGACCACTGCATTGTCGCGGTAAATATTGGGAAAGAAAACAAACCTCAACTTGCCAGCGGGAAAGAGCCCCACCACAACAATAAGCACGGCAATGAAAGCTCCCACAGTTGCATAGCGCCATGTGATGACAAACTCAATGGCAGGCTGGTAGACAGACGCAATCAGCCACCGTAGCCGTCTGGACACCCCACTCTGAAAACGCGCCCAAGCTTTAGTGACAGCATTAGTCGGGCTTTTGTGGACGTTGAGATGAGCGAGATGTGACGGCAGGATCAACTTGGACTCAATCAACGAGAAGACCAGACACAGAATAACCGCCGTTGCAATTTGCCCGAAGACATTACCCATCCTGCCACTGACTTGAGTGAGAGGAAGAAAGGCGGCAATGGTCGTGACAACTCCGAAGGTCGCGGGGGTGACCACCTTGCTAACACCACGCACGGTCGTGCGGATCGGCCCGTCGC
Organism: uncultured Verrucomicrobiales bacterium; assembly: GCA_964463855.1. Taxonomy (GTDB): domain Bacteria; phylum Verrucomicrobiota; class Verrucomicrobiia; order Verrucomicrobiales; family Akkermansiaceae; genus Oceaniferula. Next base: position 28,874 of record CAYXEC010000015.1, read on the forward strand.
CCTCATCAGCATGATGATCTCTCTCTTTTTCGGAGTAGATCGATTCACCAATGACAATGGCATCATCCACCACAACACCCAATACGATGAGGAAACCAAATGCCGATATGACATTGACGGACAGATCAAGACCGGGAATTGGAAAACATGCAAGTGCGCCTGCAAGGGAAACGGGAATCCCGATGGCCACCCAAAAGGCGAGGCGCAAATTGAGGAATACCATGAGGGACACCAGCACCAGAAGAACACCAATCAATCCGTTGCGACCGAGTAATGACAAGCGGTCACGGATATTGACAGAACCATCAAGCCAGCTGGCAAGTTGCAGTCCCTCGGGCAAACCTTGATATGCACCGACCACCTTTCTCGCCTCATTGACCGCTTCGATAATGTCATCACTGCCCTCGGTGGTTATCCTCAAGCTCGTGGTCGGCTGCCCTCGAAAACGATTCAAAAAGAGCTGGTCCACAAATCCGTCCCTTACTTCAGCAACATCCTTGAGATAGATGCGCGTGCCGTCAGAATTCGTACGCAGGGCAATTTTCTCGAAATCAGCCTCCGTGTATGCCTGGTCCCTTGAGCGTAACGATATGTCACCTCGCTTGGAGCGCACGACTCCACCACCGAGGTCGAAAGAATTGTTACGCACTGCCTCTGCGACCTCATCGAAGGTCAGCTGATAGAGCCGGAGCTTTTCCTCTGATGGCTCGATGGATATCTCATACTCGCGGGCTCCAATGGTCTCAACCTTGGATATGGCCGGCTCACGCAAGAGAGCATCCCTTACTTTGCGCGCCGCCTCTTTGCGTACTCCTTCCTCAGCATTACCATAAATCTCCACCCAGATTACATTGCTGGTGCGCTTGTTCTCCATTACCACCGGCTTCTCGGCTTGTTCAGGAAAGGTGGGAATGGCATCGACCTGAATTTTAACGTCGTCGAGCAGTTTGCTAATCGGATAGTCCTCCTTGGCCTCAATGGTCACTGTTGCGAGGTTGTTCTGACTCACTGATCGGACATGATCAATGCCATCCACGTCCTCGATAGCCTCCTCAATCTTAATGGCAACCCCCCTTTCAACATCCTCCGGATCCCCCCCCCTAATGGTCACCGTTACAGTAACAGACTCTGCCTCGAAGGCTGGGAACCCCTCTTTTCGTATCGTGAAGGCTGTGAAAACGCCCGCTGCCAGAATGGTAAGCATCAGGATGTTTGCCACCACCGGATTGGAGGCAAACCAGCTAATAAAGCGGTGTTTCTGCAAGGGATTCATCAAGTTACTCAGGTTGTGGGAGGGCGGATACCGGCTGGACCTCCTTGCCAGACCTGAAAGTCGCCAAAGGACGTATCACCACACTTAAAGGCGCCTCCATGCCATACTTTGCGAGCTCCTCGCTAGCTAGCAGCAGGTAAACATATCCCTCGTGGCCATAGACTCGCTTGGCATTGATACGGCTGAGACGATCATCGTTGTCGACTACCCAGATAAACGCATCATTGACCAAGGCTGCCTCGGGCACCTTGTAGCTCTGGCTTATCACCTGAGCAGGAATACTGGCATTGACGAAGGTTCCCACAACCAGCGGTTCCGGCCTGTTTTCATAGGGATTTTCCACCTCAGCTATAACATAGGTCACCTGGTTTTTAGGATCCACGGATGGCTCCGTGCGCACCAACCTGCCTTGCCACTCAACCCCTGCTTTTGTCGCACTGGATAGAGTCACCGCCAAGCCCTTGACGGCATTATCACCATACATGGCAGAGAGCTGGACCCTGGCAGCCTGATCCGCCGTCAATGGCAAACGCACTTCAACACGCTCTGTTGCCACCAACTTACCCAGCGGCTGCTGCTGGTTTGCGTAATTACCCAACGAAGCCGACCGTTCCATGACAACCGCATCGTAAGGAGCCGTGATGATCGTGCGCTGCAAATCCGCCTTGGCCTTGGCCTCAGCCGCCATGGCAGACTCGGCATTGGCGCGGGCGGCCTGAAGCTGCGGCTTGCGCAGTACAAAATCCGATGCATCACTGAGTTTGCGCCCCGAGGCAAGCCAGTCCTCTACCGCCTGTCTGGACTTAACCTCTTCTTCGACCAAGGTCCGGTTTGCCTCGGTGAACTTTGAGCTCTCGCTAGCTAATGCTGCCGCGTAATCCGTGTTATCAATGCGGGCAAGCGTGTCCCCTTTCCTGACGGCGTTGCCGACACGAAAAGACTCTGCCACCTCGACGATTTGCCCGCTCACCTGGGGCGTCAGGATCGTTTCAAAATAGCTTTGCACGGTGCCATAGCTGAGAACAGGTGGGCGATGATCCCTGGGCTCAATCTCAATGACATCAACCTGAGGGGCTACGACTTCAAGTGTGCGCGGCTGGCTCTTCGGCTTGCTGCCGACAAGCAACTTAACACACAAAAAAGCCAAAAGGATGAAACCAAATGGAATGATGATTTTGAGGAGAGTTTTCATAGACTTGATGGCGCATTAAAGCCCTTTGCCCAGCGCAAGGGCCAGGGCAACCCGGTTTTTGTATCGAAGTGCTTTTGTGTTGATGAGAGATTCCTCGCTATCGAATGCGCGTCGCTGGGTATCGAGCAAGGTGAGGATTTCCACCAAGCCTGATTCATAATTTCTCTGGATGCGATTCTCTGCACTGCGGGCTGCCCCCAGGGCGTTACCATGATACTGCTCTTGGCGGACCAAATAGCGCTCCGATCCCAACGCGTTCTCCACCTCGCGAAAAGCATTAATCACAATGGATTGATAATTGGCCAGAGCTTCTTTGGCACGTGCATTTGCTGCTCCCAATTCAGCTCTGCGGCGCCCCCCATCGAACAAGGGAGCTGTGAGATTTGTGGCGACGGACCAAACGTTGAAATTGGAATCCAGGACATCTTTCAGGGCGGGAGACTGGCCTCCTCCGCTTGCAGTGAGTGAAAACCGTGGATAGAGATCACGGTGAGCCACCTGAACACGGGAATCTGCAGCCCGGATGCGCTGGTAAGCGGCATCAATATCCGGTCGTTTCATCAGCAAGGTCGATGGTATGCCTGCCTCCACGCCACGCCGCAACTGCGGCCATGGCCTTGCTGCGAATTTGGCACCGGGATAGGAACCGGTCAGTGCAGCCAGCTGGCGGGCAGACTTGTCCCTGGAGTCAGATCTCCTTGCCATTTCCGCTCGTGAGCTTTCCATATCAGAGCGAGCCAGATCGAGATTACCCAGATCCTCCGTGCCATCTTCATAGCGGCGCTTCACAAGCCGGTATGTCTTCTCAAAGCTCGTCAGGCGCCGTTTGGAAAGATCAAGCAAGTGATCGTTGGCGATCAGATCGAAATAAGCCTGCATGGTCTGTGCCGCAATGGACTCACGTGCGGAAGCATGGTCTGCGAACAAGGCATCCCTGTTGCTGGCTGAGGCCCTGACATCTGCACGTATGCGACCCCATACATCGATCTCCCATTGGGCATCCAGCCCTGCCGTGTAACGATTCTCGATCGCCCTCGTACCGCGTGTAAAACTCTGGGATCGGTTCGCACTACCCGAGAGATTCAATGCAGGCACCAAAGCAGCAGTGGCTTTACGCATCTCAAATCCGGACTCCTCCAGCCTTGCAGCACTGGCCTTGAGATCGGGATTGCCTTGCAACGCCCGGTCAACACAGGAATTCAGGGACTTGTCAGAAAACAGGGAGAGCAACCCGGCTGCCACCTCAGGCACGGGTGGCTGGGTGGCGTCGTAACGCCCGGGAATGTTCAGCCCCTTGTTGCGTGTTGGCGAGAGAGATGGAAATTTCATTGTGCATGACGATCCGGACAGCAGGGCCACTATCAAAACAAGGGCATGGAGCCGCCCCGTCCATTGGGATCCACCCCGGCCTGGGGAGGATGACAAGGACCGGGGGTCGGATGCATCGGGCATGAACACTAATCTAGAAAGACTGCGGTCCAGTGCAAGCAGACATCGCCGTGAGCCGTTGAAAAAACATCTGCAAAACTCACCCCCCAAGAGCAACAATCGACACCCGGTGATCGGCGCACATCGATCTCACCTCCTCACCTGCCAGCATGAGCGTTTTTCCTGCTTCAACGGCAATGACCGCGACACCTGAGCGGGCACAATTCTTGACAGTGTCGGGGCCGATCACGGGCACATCAAAGCGGAAATCCTGATTCGGCTTGGCTACTTTGACCAGGGTGACGCCTTTACCATGTCCTAGCTCTCCCCCGCGGCGTATGCATGCATTAGTGCCTTCAAAAGCTTCAACAGCGAGAACGGTTCCATTGCGCACCACCACGGATTGCCCAATGTCGAGCCGGCTTGTCTCCTTGGCAATGTCAAACCCGTATCGGGCATCCTCCATTGCAGCACTCTTGAGCTTGGGTCCGCAAACGTGACCCTCGGCAGGCATGAGGTCCTCGAGAAAAGTCGTCGCCGGCAAGAGCTCGATTCCATCC
>CAYXEC010000016.1:0-22842 GCA_964463855.1 uncultured Verrucomicrobiales bacterium
CAAAAGAAAAACCCCGACGTGTGCGAACTCACCCGGGGCAAGACCGGGCGTCTCTATGGCAACCTTGTTGCCCTGCTCACGGCTGCCAAGGGACTCCCGCTCACCTACAACCGTGACCTACAGGAAGACAAGGAACCCTTGTTTGACTCCATTGATACCCTCAAGCTTGCCCTTCAGGTCAATGCTGAGATGATCACCGAAATGATCATCAACGTGGAGGCCTGCGCTGCTGCTGCCGCTGATCCGCTATTACTGGCCACGGACCTGGCAGATTATCTGGTAAAAAATGGTGTTCCTTTCCGTGAGGCTCATGAACTGGTTGGCAAGGCTGTAGCACTAAGCGTGCAAACCAACACACCACTCGATCAGCTCGATCTCTCCCGGGCCTCTGAACATTACGGTGCGGATGCCAAGGATGTCTTCCATCTTGAAACGGCCCTCGCTTCGCGGACCAACACGGGGGCCCCCAGTGTTGAGAATGTTCAGGCGCAGGTTGAGCGCTGGCAAAAATCCCTGTGATTTTTCAGATGCACGGATGAAGATTTGTGCCTAGTTTCGGCCATGATGAAATCCTTATCGCTACTTGCTCTCGCCTTCCTGTCTGCCCTGAGCCTCTCAGACGAGGCAGACGCCCACTGCCAGGTGCCCTGCGGCATCTACTCGGATGACACCGTGCTCATTGATCTGCACACGCACCAGAAAACCATCGCCAAGGCCATGGAGCAGATTAACGAGCTCTCCAAGGAGCCAGGCAACAACGCCAACCAGATCGCACGGTGGGTAGCCAACAAGGAAGAGCACGCTACCAAGATCCAAGATACCATGACCCAGTATTTCTTGGCTCAGCGAGTTAAACTCACTGCATCCACGGGTGAGCTGGAAGCCTACTTTAACAAGCTTACCCTGATCCACCAGATCATCGTTCACGCCATGAAATGCAAGCAGACCACCGATCCAGCAAATGCTCAAGATCTGCACGAAACCATCGCGGCCTTCACCAAGGCCTACACGGCAAAATAATCAGCCAGCATTCACCGCTGATTTACCGTATGGCAGATCTCACAAGTCTTGCCATCACACCCGCGGGCTGTGCAATGCTCCCTGCCGTAGAAAATAATCTGCAGGTGTAGCTTGTTCCACTTCTCCCTGGGAAAGAGGCGCTTGAGGTAGCGTTCGGTTTGCTCAACGTTTTTACCGGGAGCGAGACGCCACCGCTTTGCAAGACGATGAATGTGAGTGTCCACAGGGAATGCCGGAACACCGAAAGCCTGCGCCATGACCACGGATGCCGTCTTGTGACCCACGCCCGGCAATGCCTCCAGGGCCTTGAAGTCTGCGGGAACCTCACCCCCATATTGATCTATCAGGATCTGGGAAAGCTCGGAAATCGCCCTCGACTTCCTCGGTGAGAGACCGCATGGCCGGATAATAGCTTGGATTTTCTCCACAGGCACGCGAGCCATGTCGTGAGGATTGTCGGCCAACTCAAACAGGGCTGGCGTCACCTGATTGACCCTTACGTCCGTGCACTGGGCAGATAACAAGACCGCTATGAGCAGCGTATAGGCATCCTTATGATCCAGTGGAATCGGTGTCTCGGGATAGAGTTCCTCAAGACGACGGACAATGTAATCGGCGCGTTCCTGCTTGGTCACGTCAAAGCGCTGATGAATCGTGCAAATGAGGCGCTCAGATACAGGGATTAAAGGGCCCCGTTTCTTATGATGTCGTTACTCACAACGCTGTTGTTGAGTTTCCTCATGCATCCATAATACATCTCTCTGCAATGATCATAGTGAATACGACCTTTGAGTATGTGTGCACTACGCTCGTAGGAACCCCACTCAACCACTGTAATCTCAGTTAATCGAGTACCCCACCTCTTCATGTAATCAAGAGAAGGCTTGTAGATGTCAACGGTGTTTGTTCCGGCTAGAGCAGACCCATAATCTTCAACCACATAGATGTGTGGCTGCCCTTTGACCCGGAACTTCGTTCCAAGTGGATAGACCGACCAGTCAGCAGCAGCACTTCTGACACTACCATACTTGAGAGTGCTTCCACTGGCAGTCAGCTTACCCCAGGCACCCGGCTCATTTTCCATACATGAATATGCAGTGGTGCGCACATAGCGTGTTCGGTTTGAATGATTGGCATAGGTAGGCATGCCATACTTGTCCTTTGGCAGGCTCCTCGCCCTGCTCATTGTGTCATGGGATGCAGGCTTGGGCAAAAATGACGACTGATAAGCCAAGGCACCTTGCATAAGGGAAATTCCCCGGGTGTATGTAACTGTCTCTGTGAGACGATTCGTGCAAGAGCTGCAGAACAGACCGAGGCAAAACAGTAAAAGGTTGGGATAGGTAAATTTGGGGAACATGGCAGACCGGAGGGGTGGAGAGGGTCAAAACCTCACAACGTTAAAAAGGGTTAATATAAGAAAACTGAAAGATTGGCAAACCTTTTCCGTAAAACGGGCCGTTACAAGACCGGCCAAAAAGACGGTTAACTCATTCTTTATAAGTAATTTGCAATTTAAAAAGCCCTGCACACACACCCCGCCGAATAAAGCTCCAACCAGCTGCCATGCAAGTGGCTCTCCTCAATAGAAAACATCCGCTTGGCATACATTTGGCTCAGAAAAAAATCGACTCTCGCAGGCAAGAATTTCAGGCTCATCGTTGACTTGAAGCTCAAAGCCTTGAGATTGCCACTCAGGGCGTGATGCCAGTATTTCCGGTTGTGCCTGCAAACCATTATGCCATAGTGCGATGCCTTCATTAACGACACTATTCTCACTACATGCAGAAAAAAATTATCATCATAGGCGCGGGACCGGGGGGACTAACCAACGGCATGATTCTGGCACACCGCGGTTACGATGTGACCATCATAGAAAAAGCATCATCGGTCGGCGGCCGCAATGCAGCCATCCGTGCAGGTGATTACACCTTCGATACCGGACCTACCTTTCTCCACCAGAAGTTTACTCTGGATGAGGTTTTCGCCGAGTGTGGGCGCAAGCCGGAGGATTACATGGATTTCGTCAAACTCGACCCCATGACCACCTTGACATGGGGAGATGTTTCCATGGAAACGAGTTTCAATCACGAGACCATGGCCCGCAATATTGAGGCCGCTTTCCCGGGTGAATCGAAAAACTACGAGCGCTTCATGGCGGACCACGCTGAAAAACTGCGCAAAATATTCCCCTGTCTTCTCAAACCCTACCTCGGTCTTGGCAGCTACCTCGCTCCTCATCTCCTCAAGGCACTGCCCTATGTCGCCACGCGCAAATCGGTCATGGATGTCCTCAGTGAATATTTCACTGATGAACGCCTGAAGCTCGCCTTCACCTTTCAGGCAAAATACCTCGGCATGTCTCCTTGGAACTGCCCGGCGCTGTTCAGTATTTTATCCTATATCGAATACGCCCACGGCATCTACCACGTCCAGGGTGGGCTATCCAATATCTCGGAGGGCATGGCCAAAGTCTTCGAGGAAGAGGGCGGCAAGCTTCTCCTCAATACCGAAGTCGAACAAATCCAATACACAGGCGACCGCGCTTCGGGCGTGCTTCTCGCCAATGGAGAAACCATGAGCTGTGACAAGCTGGTTGTGAATGCCGATTACGCCCATGCGCGCTCCACGATTTTTGGCGAAAAGAACGAAAGCCGCGAGTCACTACTCAAGAAGAAGTATTCCTGCTCAACCTTCATGCTCTATCTGGGTCTGGACAAGCTTTACGAGCAGGAGCCTCATCACCACGTCTTGTTTGCTGAGGACTACCATCAAAACCTGCGCGACATTCAGGGCGAGAAAATCATCTCCGACGACATGTCCATCTACATAAGGAACTCCAGTGTTACAGACCCCACAGTAGCTCCAGCCGGACACTCCCAACTCTACATTCTAGTACCTACCATCAACAACCGCCACGGCGACCCATGGCAGGAAAACCAAGAGGCCTACCGGGACAAGATTTTAGATCGCATCATTAAGCATACCGGCATGAAGGATCTCAAGGAGCACATAGTCGAGGAACGCTGCATTACCCCCAAGGGCTGGGAAGACTCCAGCATCTTCATTGGCGCCACCTTCAACCTCGCCCACACCATGGGACAAATGCTGCACTTCCGACCACAAAACAGACTCAAAGGGTTCGAAAACATCTATCTCGTGGGTGGAGGAACGCACCCCGGAAGCGGTCTGCCAACCATCTACGAAAGTGCCCGCATCTCGGCAAACCTCATTTGCCAATCCTACGGCAAGCAGCGCGACCGTGTCGATTTTGCCACGGAAGTGTTGAGTGCCGGCGTGTAACCATCAACGCCCATGATCCGTCGCAACAGCATCGCATTTCTCATGCTTCTCTGCCTGGCCGGTCTTGGCTACAGTGAGGACAAGCATGTGCAAGCTAATGAAACCGCCCATGATGCAAAGCTCGAACATGAACTTTACTATGCATGGCACAATGTCTGCCTGAGTGGTGACACGGATACGATTGACGCTCAAATCAATCGCTACGAGGCCAAGGTCAAATCCAATCATGGGGATCAATTGGCACGTGCCTATCTGGGCAGCGCTCACGCCTTGAGAGCGAAGGCAAGCCTATGGCCTCCTGCCAAAATCAAGCACATTAGAAAAGGGCAAAGCCTGATGGATGAAGCGGTCCAGCAAGCTCCTCATGACCCGCGGGTGCGCATGATTCGTGCCATCGGCTCCTACAAGGTACCCAAACGGTTTGGGCGCCGTAAAATTGCGCTTACTGATTTTGAAAAACTCATACCCATCGCAGCGAGCGATTCATCAGGCCTAATGATCAACGAACGACAGGTGATATTATACTATGCATGGCTGACTTTCAAAGAAGAGCATCACCCTGATGCAAGCAAAGCAAAAAAACGATGCCATGCCCTCGCCCCCGACTCCAAGTATGGCAAACTCACGAGCCCATGATCTACCAACTCAAAAGAGAACAGCACCTTCATTGCAGTCTTGAAGATGCGTGGAGCTTTTTTTCGACACCCAACAACCTCGAGAAGCTCACCCCTGAGTCTGTTGGTTTAAAAATCACCCATGGAGCGTCAGACACGGTGCACGAGGGGCAAATCATTGGCTACAAGGTCAGGATAGCGCCATTGATCTGGATCACATGGCTCACGGAGATCACCCATGTTGAGCACATGCATCGCTTTGTGGATGACCAGCGTGTCGGGCCCTACAAAGTATGGCATCACACCCACCGCTTCGAGCCAGATGGAGAGGGTGTATTAATAAAGGATGAAGTTACCTATGTCATGCCCTTTGGCATCATCGGAAGGATAGCGCACCGGCTTTTTGTCAAAAAACAGCTGCGCCACATTTTCGACGAGCGCAAGAAGCTCTGCGACGCCTACTTCAACGAAGAAAGCGCTTCAACCAGTTGAGCATATCTCCGTAGGGTGGTGTGAGCTCAAACCAATCCGGCCCCCAGGTCGGCTTTCTGACCACCGCGCGTTCATAACTGAATGCAAGCACGCCGGCTTTACCGCGGTAGCGCCCATATCCGCTCTCACCCACCCCACCAAAGGGAATATCCAGATTGGACCCCTGCTTCATCGCATCATTGATGCAAACACCTCCGGAAGGGATATCCCGCATCAGGCGTTCTTGCATGCCTTCATCCTCGCTGAAAATATACAAAGCCAGCGGGGACCCATAGCTTCTGAGGCGAGGGATAAGATCCTCGTAATCCGTATAACTCAGCACAGGAAGTATGGGCCCGAAGATTTCAGCCTGCATCACATCATCTTCCCAACTTACCTCGGGCGAAAGCCGCGGCGCGAGGCGAAGCTTGCGCTCATCATCCTCGCCAAATTGCATGGTATTTTCGGGAATCAGACCCACAAGGCGAGCATAATGCCTCTCGTTGACAATGCGGGCCATCTCCTGCCCCCATGGAGTTCTGGACAATGTCTTTTTCATGGCTTCAACAAGTGCTTCCTTCACCTCAGGTGCTACAACCACATAGTCCGGGGCAAAACATGTCTGCCCCCCATTGAAAAACTTACCAGTAAGGATGCGCTTTGCGGCCACCTCAATATTGGCACTGGCATCAACGACGCAAGGACACTTGCCACCTAACTCCATAATGTTGGGCGTCAGGTTTTTTGCTGCCTTGGCCGCAACGATTCGGCCCACATGTGTGCTGCCGGTAAAAAACACAAAATCAAAATTTTGATCAGTCAGTTCATTGGCAACATGACCATCCCCTGTAACCACGGCGACATGCTCGGATGCAAACGCCTCAGCAATCATGCCGGTTAGTAGTTGTTCACAGGCAGGTGCCATCTCAGAAGGCTTAAGAACCACCGTATTGCCAGCTGCCACTGCGGCAATAAGGGGACTGAGCGAAAGCTGCAGCGGGTAGTTCCATGGGGCCAGAATAAGAACCCTGCCGTAGGGGTCCCTTCTCAGCTCCGAGTGACATGGCCAAAAATAAACGGGACTTTTCACCCTCTTTGTTTTTAGCCATTTCTTCATCGACTTGCGAATCATACGCAGTTCCTGAAGCAAAAAGTAATACTCGGCGAGATAGGCCTCCACCCCAGGCTTGGCCAAATCCTCATCAAGGGCTATGAGCATGGCATCACGATGTTTCACAAGCACACCTTCAAGCCGCTGGAGCGCGCTCTTCCTGAAAGAAATAGAACGCGTAGCACCCGAGGCAAAATAAGCTCTTTGCCGCGCCATGAGGGATGCCAAATTCTCAGTCTCAACAGCTTGCATGATCATCAATCAACGACGCTGACACTAAAGCCGCGAGAGCGGTTGACAAGCGGTTATTCCATGGAATGATCGGGACATGTCATCTCCTCGTGTATCTGTTATCGGCGCTGGTCTTGGAGGCATATCTGCGGCCATTTCATTGAAAGCAGCTGGTTATGATGTCGAGGTGTTTGAGAAAAACGACCAGATCGGCGGCAAGCTCAACGTCATGACAAAAGACGGCTACACCTTCGACCTGGGCCCGTCGATCTTCACACTCCCCCAATTCTTTGAAGACCTTTTCAAGCGCGCGGGAAAAAAAATGGAGGACTACGTCCAGCTTGACGCGGTGACACCACACTGGCGGAACTTCTTCGAAAACAAGGCAACTATTGACCTCTATCAGGAAGAAGATCTCATGCGCCGTGAGCTCGACAAGCTCCCCGGTGACGCTGAGAGGCATTGGCGCGAGTTCCAGGACTTTCTGAACTATGGCCGGGAGCAATATGAGATTGTCGACGACGGCTATTTTGACAAAGGGCTCGACAACCTTTGGGAGTTCATCAGCTACTACAAGCTAAAGCTCGTGGGAGGAAAGATCGACTATCGCAACAGCATGTCGCAATCCATCCATGAGCGCCTTTCAGACCCTCAACTCCGGCTCATCTTCGAGTATTTCATCAAATACGTCGGCTCGTCTGCACTCGACTCACCAGGCTACATGAACTTGATGCCCATTATTCAGTTTGATTACGGATTATGGTATGTACGGGGTGGTATGTATAACCTCGCCAAAGGCCTGGGCAAGCTCATGGATGAGATGAATATCCCGGTCCACCTGAATGCTGACGTGCAGGCCATAGAGAAATCCGGCAAGCGGGTTACGGGCGTTCGTCTGGCGGATGGAGCACTACACAGGAGTGACATCATCGTCAGCAATATGGAGGTGATCCCAGCCTACAAAAAACTTCTCAACGAACCGGCTTCCTTCACCCGCAAGCTCGAAAAATTCGCCCCTGCCTGCTCGGGCATTGTCTTGCACATCGGCACGGACAGGGAATTCCCGCAACTTGCCCATCACAACTTTTTCTACTCCGAGGATCAGCACAAACACTTCAAAACCGTCTTCCGCAAAAAGCAGATCCCGGAAGACCCGACCCTCTACGTCGTTGCCCCCACACGCACTGACCCTGACAAGGCCCCGGCAGGCTGTGACAACATCAAGATCCTGCCCCACATTCCGCCCATCCAGGAAGGATCAGACATTACCCACGAGGACTACGTCGCCCTCAAGGACAGGTGCATTGATAAAATGGAGCGCTGTGGCCTGGCGGGATTGCGCGACAGCATTGTCGTCGAGGACCTGCTCACCCCCATCGATATCGAGCGCATGTATCGTTCCAACCAGGGCTCCATCTACGGTGTCGTCACTGATTGGAAAATGAACTACGGCTTCAAAGCACCCAAGACGAGCAGCCGCTACAAGAACCTCTACTTTACCGGGGGCAGCACCAACCCGGGTGGAGGTATGCCGATGGTCATTCTCTCTGGCCAGAAATGCGCTGATCGCATCATCAAGCGCCACCCCGTGAGCTGAAGATGTCTGCCATGCTAGTCATACCGGTCATGGCCATCCTGCTTGCTCCGGCCCTATGGCTCATATTGGGACGTCCCAGCTATCTCCCCTCCGCTGCCCGTGATGATGATTTGCCAGCGGCACTTTCTGTGATCATCCCTGCGCGTGATGAGGAGGACAACATCGCAACCCTCCTCGAGTCCATTGGCAAGCAGTCACTGCAACCACTTGAAATCATCGTGGTCAATGATGGCTCCAGCGACAACACAGCCAGCGTTGCCAAGACACTGGGTGCGCGTGTCATAGATGCAGCCCCCCTGCCGGATGGCTGGATGGGCAAGCCCTGGGCCTGCCAGCAGGGAGCGAGTGCAGCGACCGGCCAGTGGCTGCTTTTTCTGGATGCAGACGTGACACTTCAGCCCACTGCAATGAATGCATTGGGCCAGCTGTGCGCGGACCCCGCCCGGGTTTATTCGGTATGTCCTTACCATGTCATCAGGCACCCCTATGAGGAACTCTCAGCCTTCTTCAATGTCCTTATGCTCGCCGGAGTAAATGCCTTTGGCATGGGTAAATCAAAACAGAAAAACAATGCCCTCTTTGGGCAGTGCCTGCTCATCTCTAAGCAACATTATCAAATCGTCGGTGGCCACGAAACCGTCAGTGATAAAGCCCTGGAAAATTTTCATCTGGCAGGCGAACTGAGGCGCCGTGGCATTCCATCCTCATGCTATCTTGGCAAGGGCTTGGTCCACATGCGTATGTTTCCCGGGGGCATCAAAGAGCTCTGGTGCAGCTGGAAAAGGGGCTTCTCGGGCGGGGCGGCCCATACGGCACCCCGTGTATTATTTCTCTCCTCACTCTGGATCAGCGGCATGATGCTTACCATCGTCTGCATTGGCCTGTGCTTCAGCTCATCCACACCTCCTCTGTTTTATCAGCTCACAGCGGCTGCCTATTTCATCCATGCTTGCCAGTGCATAAGGAGTTTTCAAATGGCCGGCAACTTCTCCTTCTGCAACGCCCTGTTTTTCCCGCTGAGCCTGATTTTTTACCAGGTCTTGTTTTTTGGCTCCATCATCGACAAGAAAAGAGGCAAAAGCTCGCAATGGAAGGGCCGAACCGTGCACTGACATGTGGATTAATTTACCCAACGCCTGGATCGCAGTGATCAACATCATCGGCATTCCGCTCTGCCATCTTGCCCTTGCGTGGTGGAGCACACGCCTTCCTGACCAGCTTTTTAAGCGCCCCCTGCCCTTGAACAACCATCAGGGCAGCACTCGCTATGAAAAACTCCTTCACGTGCGCCGATGGAAAAAGCTCTTACCCGATGCCGCACCCTGGTTCAAGGGCTTCGCCAAGGGAAAACTCGAATCCACAGAGCTTCAATACCTTCAAACCTTCATTGGCGAAACCCGGCGTGGGGAGCTATCTCACTGGCTTCAGATGGCAACCCTTAGTCTCTTTATCATCTGGACGCCTTATCCATGGAGCCTCATTATTCTGGTCTACGCCGTTCTCTCCAACGCGCCATGCATCATCAATTTGAGATACATTAGGCTTCGCATCACTACCCTCATCCATAAAAAATACAGCTAAGAAATTATGCCCGACAAACCCACCATCGTATGGTTCAGACGCGACTTGAGAGTTGATGACAATCCGGCATGGAACTGGGCAGTAAGCAAAGGCCGGCCCATTATTGCTCTCTACATACACGCGCCCGACTCAGAGGGAACATGGCGACGAGGTGCCGCATCCAATTGGTGGCTCCATCACGCACTCCAGGACTTGGACGCAAGGCTCCAGCAAGAGGGCAACCGGCTGATCATACGCAGCAGCAATGATCCGCTCGCCACACTTCATCAAGTCATCGAGGAAACTGGCGCCGTTGCGGCATGCTGGAATCGATGCTACGAGCCTAGCTTTGTAGAGCGAGACACTAAAATCAAACAAGCTCTTCTGAGTGCCGGCATTGAGACACACAGTGCCAACGGATCGTTGCTGCTGGATCCACACACCGTCAAAAACAAGTCGGGCAAGCCATTCCAGGTTTTCACCCCGTTCTGGAAGCACAGCAAGGAATGCGAGGTCACCCAAGCTGAGACCCTCAGCGGGGCCACTGCCGGACCAGCCATCCAATCTGAGCATCTGGACTCACTGATTCTTCTGCCCAACATTTCATGGGACAGGGGCATGACCGAATACTGGGATCCCACCCGCCAAGGGGGCCTGAGCCTTCTGCAAGCTGCTGTGAAAAAAAGCCAGAGCTACAACAGCCAGCGTGACATTCCCGCGTCCGATGGTACGAGCCGCCTCTCTCCATACCTGCACTTCGGCCAGATCAGCCCACAGGAGTTCTTCCACACAGTTCACGATAAGTGCGCGGACAAGGAGGCTGCGGACAAGGGTATCTTGCGTCAGCTCTATTGGCGGGAATTCTCCGCCCACCTGCTTTACCACTTTCCACACACCCAGAGCCACGCGCTTAAACCTGAATACGACCTCTTCCCCTGGTCTTTTAATGAAACCTACCTGCGTGCCTGGCAACGCGGTGAGACAGGCTTCCCCATTGTTGACGCAGGCATGCGCCAGCTCTGGCAAACCGGCTGGATGCACAACCGCGTGCGCATGATCGCCGGTTCGCTTCTGGTCAAGCACCTGCTCCAACCCTGGCAAGAGGGTGCTCATTGGTTCTGGGACACCCTGGTGGATGCCGATCTGGCAAACAACACCATGGGCTGGCAATGGGTCGCGGGCTCTGGTGCTGACGCCTCCCCCTACTTCCGGATTTTCAACCCCATCATTCAGGGCAAGAAGTTTGATCCGGACGGACAATACGTCAAAAAGTGGCTACCTGAGCTCGTCAAGCTAAGCCCAGAGCTCGTTCATACTCCATGGCAGGCAACCCCGCTTGAACTCGCCAGTGCGGGCATCACCCTGGGCAAAAACTACCCCGAGCCCATCATCAGCCACGAACAGGGCAGGCAAAACGCGCTCGATGCCTACAAGCATTACAAGGCAGCGCTTGCCAATGACTCACGCCGCCCAAGCTAGGCGCACCAAGCCAGCGGGCTAGCCCATTGATTGATCAGGCATCCAGCTCCATTGCGGCCTTCTGAGCTGCTGTTTTTGCCTCGTCCTTCCTCGCCTCATCTGCGGAGGTGAGACGCATGCCCACAGGCTTCGATACACCGAAATCTTCCATCGTCACGCCATACATCACATCGGCACGCGCCATCGTGCGCTTACTGTGGGTGACAATGATAAACTGGCTATGGTCAATGAACTTGTCCAAGACGCGGAGGAAACGGCCGATATTGGCCTCGTCAAGCGGAGCATCGAGCTCGTCAAGCACACAGAACGGGCTGGGTTTGATCTGGTAGATGGAAAAAAGCAAAGCCACGGCAGTCATTGAACGTTCACCACCGGAAAGCAGGCTGATTGATTGGAGTTTCTTACCCGGAGGCTTGGCGATAATATCAATACCGCTCTCCAGAGGATCATCCTCGTCGACCAGCACAAGATTAGCGATAGCCTTGTCACCAAAGAGAACCTTGAACATCGAGCGGAAATTCTTGGCAACCTGGTCGAAGGTCTCGGCGAATCTTTTCTTGGTTTCAACATTGATACGCTCAATGACATTGATGAGCTCCGTCTTGGAGTTAACCAGGTCATCATGCTGGTTGCGCAGGTTGTTGTGATGCTCCTCAAGCTCTTCAAATTCCTCGATGGCATCGACATTAACCGGCCCCATGGAGTCAACCTTGCGTTTGAGATCAATGACGATCTTCTCAATCAGGTCCCAGTCAGGTCCGCTCTCACCAGGGAGCTCCACATCGCCCACTATTGTGTCCTCAACTTCTGCTATAGCCTCAACATCAGCCAACGCATCATCATCACCGGCATCACCGTCCTGCTGTGCAAGGCGCTGCCTCTCCTGACGCTCATATTGCTTGGCACGCTCTTGCATGCAGCTGAGCAAGGCGTGCGAATCCGGGCGGAAATGCTGCAGCTCGAGCTGATGCCGCTCCATCACGCTTTCGTTCAAGTTTTCGAGACGCAAGCTGATCTTGGTTGCCGCTATCTCTTCACGTCCTTTTTGCTCGGCGACCTTGGAGCAATCATGCCGCAAATCAGCCAGTTGTCTTTCACTGATCTCGATGGCCTTGTGCAGCTCGCCACGGCTCGATGACTTGGAATCGAGCAATTCCTCAAGCTCCCCTGCCTTGGTACTGTTGATTTGAATCGTCTCGGCCAGCTCGGCATTTTCAGCATTGGCTGCCTCCATGCGTTCCATGAAGCTTGCAATCTCATGATCGCGCCTGCTGCTCAATTGGCGCAACTCTTGCAAACGGGCTTCCATGGGTGAGCGCTGGCGCTGCGCAGCCTCCAGAGCCTGGCGCTCCACTGCGAGACTGGTTCTAAACTCTTGCAACTGCGTGAAGGCTTCATTTTCACGACGGCTTGCCTCCTCAACCTCAGAGACCATCTTCAACTGGTCTTCCTCAAGTTGCTCGAGGCGCGCTCGTGCCTGGGCAAGCTCCTGCTCGAGCTTTTCACGACCCGTCACTACATCACCCTCACGCTCCTTGATGTCATTGAGCTCCCATTCCACCCCCGTGATTTTACTCTCAAGAGACTCCACCTCACGGCTGGCCAGTGATAACTGCCCCTGCAGTGTTGATTCCTCAACACGAGCCTTCTGCAAACGCTCGCGGGCAAGCTCGGCGGCTTCGCGATGTTCGGTAACAAGCTTCTCGAACTCAGCGTGATGAGCGCGTGCCTCTTCATCGGCAGCTTCAAGCTTCGCCACCTGTGTCTCAAGTTCACGCACCTCGTTCTGGCGGTCCAGAACAGAACTTTGATCCCCGGAACTCGCTCCACCGGTAATCAGTCCCTCAGGCTTGACAACCTCCCCACGCAGCGTGACCAGGGTAATATCCTTGAGCTCTTCACGCATGCCCATTGCTGTGGCGAGGTCAGCAACAATGAGAACCTTCGAGAGCAGACTCTCAACAACAGCAGCCACCTTGGGGTCGGCCTTGACACGATCCATGGCCCATGTCTCGGCACCATCCGGTACAGTCATCATTTGGCCCACAGCGCCGGTGGACACGAAATCCTCGGGAATAATGGCAGCTTCGCCGAGTTTCTTCTCGGTGAGCCGGTCAATGATAGCCTGAGCATAGTTCAGATCTCTGACAAGTACCGCTTGAAGATTGGAACCAAGTGCTGCCTCAACGGCTGCTGTGTAATCCTTCTCCACCTCAATGAGACCCGCCAGCACACCACGTACTCCGGTGTTAAAAAACTCAGGATCATCCAGCCCCTTGATCACTGACTGCGTACCTTTTTCAAAACCTTCACCACTGGCAACGAGTTGGCGCAAGACATCCAATCTGGACGAAGAATTGGCGAGTTCCTTGTGAGCCGCTGATGCCTGTTCACGGGCAGCATCCAGATCCCCCCGGGTGCGTTGGAAAGTACGCTCTGCAGAGGCCACCTCCTCCTCGAATGCTTCAAGCTTGGCTGCACGGCTTTCCAACTCCGAGGCAATGCCGTCCTGCTCCATGACAGCCTGCTCATGCTCACTCTGCAGACGTTCATTTTCCTCAGTCAGTTTACGGGAGCGCTCCTGGCTTGTCTCCATCTGACTGTGTATGCTCTCAATCTTTGCCTGGCTTGCAGCGATGACGGACTGCGTGGCATTTGCCTCGCTGCGCAGATTGCGCACAACCGCCTCTTTCTGTTCGCGCTCCGTGCGCTGCTTGGCGGCATGGGCCTCATGCTCTGCGAGCAAAGCCTGTTGAGAATCAATCCTTGCTGAGAGATCATTCAATGTTTGCTCGGCCTCCTCAAAATCGAGCAGTTGCTGGTCGAGCTTTTTCTGAGCATCAAGAATATCATCCTTGTTCTGGCTCACTCGTGCCTCCAGCTCAGACTGCCTTTCCTTATTAAAGGCGATACGGCTCTCTGCAGCACTAGCCGCATTGGTATGATGGTTGAGCTGCTGGCGAATCTCGGAAAGCTCCGCCTCGAGACTCTGGGCAGCATCACGTGCCTGGACCACAGCCTGCTCTTTCTCAGGCAAGCCCACTTCCAGCTCAGCTTCTCTCGCCTCAAGAGATCGGATGGAATTTTCCAGCTCACTGAGCTCAGCAGTGTATTGCGTGAACTTGCGATGACTCAGGTGAGAGTCGAGAATACGCACATCGGTAGCAAGTTCCTTGTAACGACGTGCCTTGGCTACCTGACGCTTGAGTGAATTCATTCTGCGCTCCTGCTCTGCAAGCACATCAGAGACGCGCAATAGATTGGCCTCAGTGTATTCGAGCTTACGCAAGGCCTCCTTCTTCTCCTTCTTGAATTTGGTAATGCCGGCAGCCTCCTCAAAGACAGTGCGGCGATCCTCAGGCTTGGAACTGAGCAGCATGTCAATTTTGCCCTGCTCCATGATTGAGTAGGAGGTGCGGCCGATACCCGTATCCATAAAGAGCTCATGAATGTCGCGCAGCCTGCACAGACTACCGTTGATCCGGTATTCGGATTTGCCATCACGGAACACGCGGCGGGTAATGGCCACCTCGTTGAAATCGACATTGAGGACCTTCTCACAATCCGCCATCGTCATAATCACCTCGGCCATGCTTTGGGCGGCCCTGGCCCTGCTTGTCCCACTCTTGTCCGTGCCATTGAAAATCACATCTGCCATCTCCCCGCCACGCAATGCCTTGGCGGATGTCTCGCCAAGCACCCAGCGAATGGCATCTACCACGTTGGACTTACCACAGCCGTTTGGCCCCACAATTCCGGTGACTCCATTTGGATGAAATTCAAATTTTGTTTTATCGGCAAAGGATTTGAATCCGTGAAGTTCGAGTGATTTCAGATACATAATGGTAACGGGGATATAGAGGGTGAATAGGAAGTTAAACAGCAGCCTAAAAAGACCACTTAGGCGTGATACGCTACTATAGCTCCGGAGAAGGCCTCTCCAAGCCAAATAGCTATAAAATAGCATATGTTGTATATGTGTTCAAATTCAACACCACATAAAGTATACTGGTTATTTAAGAAGATCAAACTAAAAAGCCCGACTCCCTGCTGGCCAGATCATCTTCAGCTCGCAATCAAGACTTGTCTCACACACCGGATGCCACTACGCAGGGTTCATGCGATTGCAGCAACAGTGGCTGGGCTCTGGCATCGATTACCATGATGGGCTGAAACTACAGCTCGAGCATCTTGAAAGTATCCTCTCCGGCGAGGCTGCCAACTCATTGTTATGTCTGGAACATGCCCCAGTCTTCACCATTGGCAGAACCCGCGATGTCTCCTCACTGGGTCCCCATACGGAGCTTCTCCCCCACCCGGTCGTTGAGACCAACCGGGGCGGGCAGGCAACCTACCATGGGCCGGGACAATTGACGGGCTATCCTGTCGTGGACCTGCGCCCACTCGGCAAGGACCTGCATGCCTATATTCGCGCGCTTGAGGAAGCACTCATCCGGACTTGTCTTCACTACGGTGTGGAAGCTTCTCGCCGTGATGGCCTTACCGGCGTGTGGGTCGGCCAGCGAAAGCTGGCCTCGATTGGAGTCGGGGTCAAAAAATGGATCAGCATGCATGGCTTCGCCATCAATATCACCCGACAAAGCCTTGATGGTTTTGCATCCATCACTCCATGCGGTATCAGCGACGTCGTGATGACCTGCCTCGAGAGTGAGGCCGGAGCGAATATCGATGTCAGAGAATTCGCCGGGCAATGCAAGCCGCATTTGGAGGACGCCCTGGAGCGGATCGCCAACGAGGCGGTGTAACACCGTCATCCGGAATGCTTGCAGGCACTGATCCCTATCGATCTCCGGTTGCCGGGATCACCTCGGATGATTTATCGCCGGCGTCGGAACCTTGGCCAAGCTGAGCTTGCTCCAGCTGCTTTTGAGCCTGGGTGGACTCCTTGATGATTTGCCGCTCGAGCTCCGGTGACTGGTTTTTGCCCTGACTGATCGCCACGCCGAGCCAGCGAAGCTCTCGGCTGTTGTCCAGTGCCACCTTGATGAGCATGGTCAGCGGCACGGCCAGAAGCATGCCAACAGGACCCCAGATGAAGCCCCAGAAGAGCACGGATATCACCACCACCACTGTGGACAAACCAAAACGCCTGCCAAGCAGCGCAGGCTCGAGGAAGTTACCAAGGAAGCCATTGATCACCAGATAGCCCATGGCAATGACAAGCGCATGCTTGATGTCATGGCTGAGCAGGGCAAGAATGACCGGAGGAATACCGGCGATAATCGATCCGATGGCAGGGATGTAATTCAGGGCGAATGCCACAATGCCCCAGAGCAGAGGGAAATCGACTTCAGCCGCCCAGCAAAGCAAGCCAGCCAGCACACCGGTGGCGATACTGATGAGTGTTTTAATGCCAAGGTATTTCTGAATGTCTCGGGTGGCAGAGAGCATGCGCTGCAGATTGGGGCCCTGGGCCTCAACAATGGACTCGAACCTGCGGCCAAACATCCTTGCTTCGCTGAGCATGAATACCAGCAGAATCATGACGATGAATGAGCTCTTGAGGGTTTCGAGCACGCCACCAAGTAGTGAGGTGATGTTCTCCTTGAAGAAATCACCGATCTGCTCGGCACTGAGGAACTTCTTGATTTCCTCCTGGGCGCCCTCGAACTTGAGTTGCTCGAGCTGGGCACCACCTGAGAGAGCTGCCTCATACAAGTTGCGGCCATATTGTTCGAGGCGATCACCTTCAGCCAGATCATTGATCAACAGAAAGCCCACCACCATCACGCCGGAAACAAAGGCAAACACCACTAATACTGAAATCAGTACTGAGAAAAAGCGCGGCACCTTGTGCTCTCTCAACCAATTGGTGATCGGGAAACTCACCGCGGCCAAAAAGAATGCCAGGGCGACCGGAATGAAAAAATCACGTGCAAAATACATCCCCGTGAGCACCAGCACCGAGGAGGCGAGCAGGAGCATTATTTTGTAGGATTCTGCAGGTTTGGGTGTCACTACGTTGTACGATTGGCGATAAAAACAAACGACATGTCTTTATAATTGCAAAGCCACTATTTATCAACGCAATCATTTGGATTTGTGAAAATAAATTCCCACGGCGAACTCTCATTGATTAAAGGATCCACTTAGAGTTCTTGCCTTTGACGAAAAAAACCCGCATAGTGTGCTGTTATGAAATCTCACGAAGTTCTCAAGGACGCGTTTGAAAACAGCAGCCCGAAACTCATTGCCGCAGAACTTGGTGTCTCACTCTCCCTCGTTTACAAGTGGGCGCAGGAGCAATCGGAAAGCGGATCAGGCAGCCGCAATCCGCTCGACCGCATCATCGAGATTTATGATCATACCCAGCACACACCTATCATCGAATGGCTCTGTGAGCAGTGTGACGGCTACTACGTAGAAAACCCAGAGAGCAAAAAAGAAAGTGCCCATGGCATGCTGCCAGCGACCAACGAAATTGTCAGCCAGTTCTCCGCCATGCTACAGCGCATTTCCCACGCTGCTCAGGACAACTCGATCACCCGGGACGAGGCGCGCCAGATCCGCCTCAGCTGGGATCGGCTTAAAGGCTACGCGGAGGGCTTTGTGCGTTGCTGTGAGCAAGGTGACTTTGAGCGCATGCACGAGGAGGGCAATCCAGACGAACCGAGGAAGACACTTTACTAGTTCTCATCGAGAGGCTAGATCGCGGGCAGCAACTTCTTTCCTGTGACCCGCAACCAATATCGCATCGCCCGCAACCTCCTCTTCCGTCTCGATGCGGAAGTTGCCCACGACATCTCGCTAGGCTGCCTGCGCTGGCTGGAGAAACTTCGCCTCCTCGGCCTTCTCACCCCCAAAGCCCCAGCCAGCCAGCCCGTCGAATGCATGGGCCTCACCTTCCCCAACTGCGTCGGCCTCGCCGCGGGTCTGGACAAAGAAGGACGCTGCATTGACGCCCTCGGCCGCCTGGGATTTGGACACGTGGAAATTGGTACTATCACCCCACGCCCCCAGCCGGGCAACCCACAGCCGCGCCTGTTCCGCATCATCCCGGAGGAAGCCATCATCAACCGCATGGGCTTTAACAATTGCGGCATTGAATCGGGCGCTGCCAATGTAGCTGCCTCATCCACCTTCCGCAAAAACGGCGGCATTGTCGGCTTTAACATCGGCAAAAACAAAGACACACCCAACGAGCAAGCCACCGAGGACTACCTCGCCTGCCTGCGTGGCGCCTGGGATGTGGCGGACTATATCACCGTAAACCTCTCCTCGCCCAACACCCCCGGACTGCGTGACCTGCAGGCCGCGGATGAAACCGCTCGCCTCATCGAGGCTCTGAAAAGCGAACAAGAGCTGCTTACTGGTGAGACTGGACGCCGAGTACCCATCGCCATCAAAGTCGCCCCCGATCTTGAGGACCAACACATCGCTGATCTCGCCAAAGTGTTCCTCGACGGTGGCCTCGACTGCCTCATTGCCACCAACACCACCATTTCCAGAGCGGCAGTCGAGGGCTGTGACTTCGCCACCCAGGCTGGCGGACTCTCGGGTGCCCCCCTCACCTCTCACTCCACAGAAGTCATCCAGGCCTTTTACAGTCATCTAGGCGAGGAAATACCCATCATCGGCGTCGGCGGCATCATGACCGCAGAGCACGCCAAGGCCAAGCTCGATGCTGGTGCCAAGCTCGTCCAGCTCTATACCGGCTTCATCTACCACGGCCCGCCATTGGTGAGGGATATACTGCAGGCAGTCCGTTGAAGGAGTGGCACTGGACCACGCAGAGGACCTCACGCCAAGACGCAGAGCAAAACATCTCTAACTCACCAAGTCGCCAATCGAGCCGAAATCAGGCACGAAGAGGCGTTTGTAGAGGCGGTTCGCATTGCCATCGGTCATGCCGGCGAGGAAATCACACACCAAACGAGCACGCTCGTTGGTATCCTCAGTGGATTCAATTTCCTGGGCCTCGTCATCGGGCAGTAGTTGGAAGTTCTGGCCGGAGATTTCCTTGCCTTCAATGTAGCGTGTCTTGAATACCTCCCAGAGACGCTCGAGGATGTAGTTACCCTTGTGCTCGAGTTGCTTCAGCTCAGGAGAGAGGAACACCACCTCGTAAGCGAGCCGCTTAAAGATTCCGGACTCGAGCTGGGCATCCTCATCCACATCCACGACATAGCGGTAGCGGTTCGTAGTGCCACTCATGCAGTTCACCTCCTCACGCAGGCTGGCTGCCTGGATGTACTTGCCGATGCGCTTACCTGCAAAAGGCTCGACCCGGTTGCCCTTGATCGCCCTGATAAGGTCACCAAGTGGTGTGCCCTCTCCGGTTGATTCTCCGGATTTTTCTGCCCAGGCCTCGATCTTGGTTACCGATAAAAAGCCCGCCCTGACACTGTCTGCCAGATCATTGAGCGAATAGGCGGTGTCATCTGCCCAGTCCATCACCTGGCACTCGATGGATTTAAAGCCATCGCGCCGCTTGCCGGGAGTGAGCTCTGCGGGAAAATCCATCTCCCCCATCGCCCATGAGAGGTGCCCCACCTGAGGGTCATAGATAAAGTGATTGTGCGGTGTTTTGTCCCCGTCGCACAGCTCGGACCAGAGGGTTTTGTATTTGAGTATACCATCGAGAAATGCGCGCGTAGGATTCATGCCGGTTCTCTTCACCGAGAAAATCCGGTCTGCCAGCAGGCGCAGGGTCTGCGCGTTACCCTCGAAGCCACCATAGTCCTTCATCAAGTAGTTCAGACTGCGCTCCCCAGCATGACCAAAGGGCGGATGGCCAAGGTCATGGGAAAGGCACACCACCTCGACGAGATCAGGGTCGATAAAGAAATCAGGCCTCAGTAACTCGGAGCTGTGGCCCAGCCAGTGACAGATCGACCTGCCGATCTGGGCCACTTCCAGTGAGTGGGTCAGACGTGTGCGGTAGAAGTCATACTCGCCACTCCAGAATACCTGTGTCTTGCTCTGCAGTCTGCGAAACGCAGGGGTATGCAGCACCCGGTCACGGTCTACCTGAAAAGGTGTGCGGAAATCATCAGTTCCGTTTCCCCAGTCCTCGATCCGCTCCGTGTCAAAGGCATTGTAAAAGGTGTTCATCGGCAGGCCCATCCTCAAACTTCAAAGAGAAGACTTCAAACCTTTTCTTGCAGGCAGGGAGGCGTGCAAGCGCCTTATATAATCTAACCTAGAGTACTGATCTGATAAATGGTGCACTTCACTCCCTGGCTGCCCTTGTCCTCGCTGCGCGAGACCTTGGTGCCCAGTGCCTGCTCGATCATGCGCGTCTCCATGACCTTGAGTCCGGGGTAGCGGGCAAAGATCTGGCTCAAGGGGTGGTGATACTCCTCGATGATGAATCCCGTATCCGCTGAGTATCTGCAATGGCAAAAATGCCCGGCCTGCTTGCGCGCATCGACAAACCTGGTGGCCTTCTCAACCAGAGACTTCCCAGGCCTGATGGCTTTCATCCACTGGTCTCGTTCCTTTTCAAAATAATGATAGAGGAGCTTTTCCGGTGCGGTCTCACCAAATGTCGCCTTGACCCCTTCCAACAAGTCCAGAACCAGCTCGACACCGCCGTCGGGGAAGAGCTCATCACACTTCTTGGTAAGTTTGTAGAGTTTTTGCGGGCGGCCCACCTCGACTCTGGGCACTCGCCACACTTTCAGATAACCTTGCTCCTCAAGGCGCACACAATGCTGTTTGACACCCATGTAGCTCATCTCTAGCAGCTTGGCCAACTCGGGTATGGCCATGCCCCCGGAGCGCTTCAGCTCACTGATAATGGCAAGACAGCTCGGCCGGGAAATATCATGCAGTGCCTTGGAAAACATCTCTCCCATACTAGACGCAGCAAACCCAAACTCCAAACTCCAAATGAGAAAATCGACGCCAGAAAGATCAGAGTCTCTTTTGACAAATAATGAATACTCACTAGACTCGGTGGAGATGTCCAACATCAAACCCATCACCTTCAGCTCATACGCCCCGGGATATTGGCCGGATGAGAAGCCTGACCTCTGGCAGGATTACAAGTGGCAGCTCAAGAACCGGATCACCTCCCTTGAGGCGCTCGAGCAACACATCGAGCTCACAGATGAGGAGCGCGCAGGGGTACTCCTCTCCGGCAACAAGCTCGCCATGGCGATCACGCCACACTTCTTCAACCTCATCGACAAGGATGACCCGGACTGCGCCATTCGCCGGCAGATGATACCCCGCATTGAGGAAACACTCACCGACCCGGCGGAAATGACTGACCCCTGCGGGGAGGATAGTCACATGCCCGTGCCCGGCCTTGTGCACCGCTACCCGGACCGGGTGCTCTTTCTCGTCACTGACCGCTGCGCTGCCTACTGCCGCTATTGTACTCGCAGCAGAGTGGTTTCCGGGGTCTCCGATCAAAAACTCGAGACCCAATGGGAGGCTGCATTCGATTACCTCGAAAAAAATGACACCGTGCGCGATGTGCTTATCTCAGGGGGTGACGCGCTGCTCTTTTCCGATAACCGCCTGGAACGCATCCTCTCCCGCTTGCACGCCATCCCACACATTGAGTTCATCCGCATCGGCACGCGCATTCCCATTTTTCTGCCGCAGAGAATCACGCCCGAGTTGTGCAAGATGCTCAGCAAGTATCACCCTCTCTTCATTTCCATTCACGCCAATCATCCCCGGGAACTAACCTCCGAGGTGCGTGATGCCCTGGCTCGTCTCGCCAATGCAGGCATCCCCATGGGTAACCAGTCCGTGTTGCTCCAGGGGGTGAATGATTCCATCGAGGTGCAGAAAGAACTCGTTCACAAGCTATTGATGTGCAGGGTTCGCCCCTACTATCTCTATCAGTGTGATCTTATCGAAGGCTCATCTCACCTGCGCACAAGCATCGACAAGGGCATTGGGATCATACAGGGGCTGCGTGGTCACACCAGTGGCTATGCCATCCCCCAGTATGTGATCGATGGTCCCGGTGGTGGTGGTAAAATCCCCATCAACCCGGACTACATCGTCAAGCAGGATACACAGGGTGTCACCTTGCGCAACTATGAGGGCAAGCAGTTCCATTATCCTGATCCGCAGGGACTCGCCCAAAAGACTCGCCGCTAGAGCCGCTGCGCATGGGTATTTGGTGCACATGGGGCGAAGTTTACCCGAAAACAAAGTTTTTTTCAGCGTGAGCTTGACCTGTTCCCGGTATTATGGCTTTTTCCGCCCACGCCATTTGGCAACCAGTGTGCACCCGTAGCTCAGCTGGATAGAGCGCCTGACTACGAATCAGGAGGCCAGGGGTTCGAATCCCTTCGGGTGTACCATTTTTCCCCTCATCCGCAATCAAGCCCTGGATGAGTGCGACTCACGGGGTGTGGCGCAGCTTGGTAGCGCGCTTCGTTCGGGACGAAGAGGTCGCAGGTTCAAATCCTGTCACCCCGACCACATTTTCCCCATGGGAAAATAGATGTTGCGAGCAACGCGAGCCC
>CAYXEC010000016.1:22942-30947 GCA_964463855.1 uncultured Verrucomicrobiales bacterium
TGCGAGCAACGCGAGCCCTCAGGATGCAGAACGCAGTTCAAGCGCACGATCCAATACCCCAAGTTTCCGGAGGAGTCCCGGTTACTTCCTGGCCAGCAGACTTTTCCCTGTCATCTCAGCGGAAGGCTTGAGGCCCATCATATCCAGCAAGGTAGGAGCCACATCGGCAAGAATGCCATCCCGCACTTCATAATCCCCATGATCAGCAGCCACGTAGATGGCATGGACCAGATTGGTGGTGTGGGCCGTGTGCGGCGAGCCGTCTTCATTGATCATTTTCTCACAATTACCATGGTCGGCAGTGATGAGCAGTTTGCCACCCAGACGCAGGGTCTCCTCGGCAACTCGCCTCACGCCCTCATCAATCGTCTCGCAAGCCTTTATCGCAGCCTCCACAACACCGGTATGCCCAACCATGTCAGGGTTGGCATAGTTTAGAATGACCAGGTCATAGTCTTTCAGTTTAGGCACCAATGTGTCCGTGACCTCGGGAGCACTCATCTCGGGCTGCAAATCGTAGGTGGCCACCTTGGGCGATGGCACAATAATTCTGTCCTCCCCCTCGTTGGGCTTCTCCTTGCCACCGTTGAAGAAGTAGGTCACATGGGGGTATTTTTCCGTCTCTGCAATCCGGACCTGGGTCTTGCCGGCCGCAGCCACCACCTCACCCAAGACATTTTTGAGATCCTCGGGCCCATATGCGACAGGCACGCCATAGGTCTCATCATACTCCGTGAGGGTGACGTAGTGAACCTTGGGAGCCCCGTGGGTATCAAAGCCGTCAAAATCCGGCTTGAGAAAAGCCTCTGAAAGCTGTCTTGCCCGGTCAGCGCGGAAATTGAACCAGATCACCACATCGCCATCGTTGATCCGGCGCTGATCATGTTTGCAGAATGTCATGGGAAGAAGGAATTCATCGGTTTTGTCCTCCTTGTATTTCTGCGCAACGGCCTCGCTGGTGAGAATGTCCTTTTTCTCCCCCTTGCCCTCAACAATGGCGTCCCAAGCTATCTGGTTGCGGTCCCAGCGCTTGTCCCGGTCCATGGCATAATATCTGCCTATAACCGTGGCAATGCGCGCTCCTGACTCGGCGATGGCATCCTCAACATACTCGAGGTACTTTTCCCCACCAGTCGGGGATGTGTCACGTCCATCAGTGATGGCATGCACCATGATCTTGTCACAGCCATTCTCTTTAGCCATTTTACACAGTGCAATAAGATGATCCTGATGGCTGTGGACTCCTCCGTCTGAAACCAGTCCTATAAAATGAAGTGTCTTGCCCTCAGCGGCTTTCTGCATGGCCTCCATGAGCACTTGGTTCTGACCAATCTCACCATCCTTGATTGATTTGTTAATGCGGGTGAGGTCCTGATAGACGATTCGTCCTGCACCTAAGTTGAGGTGGCCTACCTCTGAGTTCCCCATCTGACCATCCGGCAAGCCAACATCTTCACCAGAGGCACTCACAAAACCCCTGGGATAAGTCGACCAGAGAATCTCGTGATACGGCGTATTCGCCAAAAGAATCGCATTGCCGTCATTTTGAGCGGTCTCCTCCCCGCCAGGATTAACGCCCCAGCCGTCGCGTATGATAAGCACTACAGGTTTTTTATCTGACATTGCGGAGAAGTTCTAGCTCCTCGCAGATAAATTCCAATGACGAATCCTTGAAAAAATCGCCATAAACTGAGCATATGCATCCATGTTGATCACCACACCAGATGGGGCGAGCTTCTGGCTACTCATCTTCATCGCCGCATACTGTATAGGTGTATCAAAAGCCGGCTTTTCCGGCATCTCCCTGATCTCGGTGTTCATTCTGGCAGATTTGCTCGGCGCCAAGGAATCTCTCGGCTTTGCACTACCCATGCTCATCATCGCAGACCTCCTCGTTTACCCGGCATTTCGCAAGTATTCCTCATGGAAATCCGTATGGCGGCTCACATGGCCTGCATTGATCGGCATGGCATTGGGCGTCTTTGTGCTGGGCAGCCTGGACAATGAGTCAATGCGCAAGGTGATCGGAGGTATTATTCTCACCATGACGTTCACCCAGCTTGCCAAGCGCCTCCAGCCGGAGAAATTCCACGCCCTTGCCTCTACTAGAAAATTTGGCTTCTTCTGCGGCTCCGCGGGCGGAGTGGCAACCGTTCTTGCCAATGCGGCCGGGCCTATCATGCAGATCTACATGATCTCAAGGCGCATGGACAAAATGGAGCTCATCGGCGTTGGCGCACGCTTCTTCCTCATCATCAATCTGCTCAAGCTTCCGCTGGGCGCCGGACTGGATCTGATCACCAGAGAGAGTTTGACGACAAACCTGCTCATGCTACCCGCCATCGCCTTTGGCGTTTGGAGTGGGCATCGCCTCGTCACGATCATCTCTCAAAGAGCCTTCGAAACCACCGTCATCGCCTTTGCCGCCGTTGCCGGAGTCAGGCTTTGCTTTTTCTAGATCATTGGGATCACTTAATGGGAGATCACTTCCAAAGACTTGATAAAGCGATCAAAGGCATCAGGAAAAAGCGATTTCAGGGCATCACCGTAGGCTTTAGCATTCTTTAACTGGACGAGTTCACCATCCGGATCAATGAGTTTCTGCAGCACGACCTTGCTGGGAACCTGAGACTCCCAGTAACGCTCCCAGTAGAAAACCGCTTCATAGCCATCACGATGCAAAACCATCGTCTCGCGGCTCTCACCTGTATAGGCTGTCGTGGAAATTGAGGTCTTGCTAATTCCTCCAACCCACAGATTTCTCCCCGCCAGATGTTGATATCGGTCAGGCGGAAAGCCCAAAACGTGCATCAAGGTGGGCATGACATCCATATGATTGACGTCCTTGCATATGGGACCACGCCCCAGAGAGGACGGCCACTTAATGAGAATGGGAACTGCAATTTGCTCAGCTCTCAGTGACGAGCAGTGAAACCAGCTGCCCTGCTCCTGGAACTCCTCACCGTGATCACCCGTGATAATGACAATGCTCTCATCATAGCGCCCCTCGGACTGAAGAAATTTACAGAATTGCTCGAGTTGCCAATCGACCCATGCGACCGAGTTCCAGTAGCGATTCACCACACGCTGCACCTCTTCCTCAGTCGGATTCATTGGGAATTGGGTGTCTTCATCATAGGGCTTGAAGGGAGGATCAAATTCGTCATGCCAGTAGTAGTTGTAATGCGGCGAGTCCAGCGCAGTCACATACAGCCCCCCCTCCGGGCGTGACAGCACGGCCTCCCTGAGCCTCTCCATAACCACCCTCTCCCGCTGGGCGACACCATACTTTGAGATTTCATCATTGGCACGGCATTGTTCCAGAGCGTGAAGAAGATTTAGCTCATGACCAAAGTTGGAAAAACCAAAATCCTTGTAGCTCAGATCACATACTGCACGTACTTCGATTTCATAACCGTAGTCCCTGAGTTGTTGCAGCGGAGAAGCCCCTTGGAATTGCTCGCGCTCGACTATTGCCTCCTGTGCCTGCCGCCAAAAAACAGGCACACGGCTGTGAAAGAACCCAAACCAGGACAGGTGCGTCGCATTGGAAGCCGCCCAACTGGCACCAAAGGGTTGGCACTCCTGATCGCGGAGGCGCGTCATAAACGGGGCAATGCCCTCTCTGATCGCATCACTGCGGACACTCTCCAACATGAAAATATAGATGTCGGGTTTATTGGCCAGGGAAACGGGCGCGATGCTGTGGTCAGCCTGCGGGTCGTGAAACACAATCTCATAGCTACCGAGGCCCTTGGGAGGGGTGAATAGGCCGATATGCAGATCAAACTGTTTCCGCTCCTCCTGCCAGACCGGCACCTTTTTCCAATGTGCCCCGAGACCTTGCTCAATGACCACACCCAACCAGGCGGCAAGCATCATGACCATACACAAGCCTATGGATAAACGCATATTGAACCTCCTTGAAACCAGCCAGCAAAGCACCGCAACAAAGAGGGCAACCAGATAAATCGCAATCACGCCCAACCATGCCCAGACTGGCCCGATATCCAGACCGCTGGTCTGTAATTCCACTGCCAGATCAAGGCTGCCTGATGATGTCAAGGCATTGACCACATCAAAGAGTGTGCGGTTCCACATCACCCCAAGCAGCTGATCCAAAATCACCAGCATGGGGGCCAATGCCAGAACCAACCAGGGCGCCCAACGGGTATGGATCGGCCCGGAGCGCATCACGAGCTCTGCCCAAAGGCTGGCGAGCAACACTAGAAACATATGGGTCAGGGCCCGCCCAATGAAAATACTCAGCTTTTCGCCAGCACCTGCCTCGATGCCATAGATCAAACCAAAGTCATTAACAAGGAGAGTGGCAAGGAGGACGGCAAAGAAGGTCACATTGGCTGCGTATTTTTTGTCCAACCACTGCATGAGGTCATTCCACCCCGGAAAATCCTCCCACTTTACCTGCCGACGCACGGCTGCAAAAACCATACTGAGAATGAGAATTCCGCCAACCAAGTACGGGTGCAATACCCGGATACCGCCATGACTGAGGCCCGCCAGCCCGACAACAAGCAACAGAATTGCTGATGTGGACATCATCTTGCTCGCGCCCCCCCTCAACCAGCACCCAAGTCGCCACCAATAGCCTCCCATCACTGCTCCCGCGGATAAAACGCTGATTGCCGTGAGCAGATTGAACCCAAAATTACCTGGGCCGTATCTCAGCACAAAGCCACCGCCTTCCAATGTCCAATGATGGAAATAGGACACGAAAAGGCACACCATTCCCCCGAGCCAGGCAACAAGGTGCTGCCACTGGAAAATATTGCGTTTCAAAGCTTGCCCTGCGACCATCACAGCGTTCCCCTTAGCAAGGTGCCGGATCATTAGCAAGTGCCGGTTGCCAGCTCGCACCGGCTTCCAACCCGGCCTTCAAAAACCAACAAATTATCCTCTGCAGGCAAAGCGGCGGCTTCAAATACCATCCTACGGGCTATTTTTCGCAACAATTCGACGAAAAAACAGTTGCAATCGTCCAGGCAATGGGATAGTTCTCCCGCCCGCTGAACCGCCCCATGGCAATAGCTTCTACCCATTAAACTTTCCTTACCAACCCTAGGTAACCATGAACATCATCGACAAAATCGAAAACGAGCAGCTCAAGGAAGTCGCAGACTTCAATGTCGGAGACACCCTGAAAGTCCACACCCGCGTGGTTGAGGGCGGCAAAGAGCGTATCCAGATCTTCGCTGGTCTTTGCATCGGCAGAAAAGGTAGCGGATTGAATGCTTCCTACACGGTCCGCAAGATTTCCTCTGGTGAGGGTGTTGAGCGTGTATTCCCTCTGCACACACCTCGCGTTTCCAAGATCGAGGTGACTCGCCACGGCAAGGTAAGACGTGCCAAGCTCAACTATCTTCGTGACCGCGTCGGCAAACGTGCACTCTACGTCAAACCTGCAGATTCAAACGAGGCTGAGTAAAGTCATCTTTTCTAAAGCTTAGACAAACACTTTTCAAAAAGCCTCCTTACCGGGTGGCTTTTTTTGTGTAAAGAACTCTCACTCCCGCGTATCTTTCAGCTCCTGATTATTACAAGTTGAGCTCATGTATGTTTCCATTCCAGTTGTCATAATCCTCTCGTTGATAGCCGCCTTGACAACATGGTTTATCGGCACACGCAATATGGATTTCACCCAGCCTCCGACGCCAGAGCAATATATTGAAATCACCGAGGAATGGGAAAAAAACAAACCCAGGATTGCGCCAGCCAACATTACAACGGCCAGCTCAATTGCTGGCGATCACACTGAGGCTGCCCTGCCATCCCGAATAGATGCGGCTCCTCTCCCTCTCATTGATTTTGGCCTCCCCCCCTCCCTATCCGAGTTCGACATCCTCCGGGACAAAGGTGCCGGGCATTTGATCCTCCTTGCCCGTCACCTCGAATCTACCGACCACCCAGAACACGCCCTACTGGCATGGGAGCGCGTCATCGACACAGCCGATCCAGGCCCTGAGGAGCATCGGTTAGCGCTCGGCGCCATCAAAAATTTAAAAAGCGACATCGCGCCATGGAACCCGGATCCGGCTGCTAGTATCGCGCTTGAACTCCGCGCAGGGGCAAGCATCAAGGATGCAAGCCATTTGCATGAAGCACTGATAACAACCGCAAGAAAATTGAGCGAAAGCTCAGGACAGATCATCAGGATCGAGGCTCATCTCTCCCTGGGGGAAAACTCCCAGAGCCTAAAGTCGCCAGTGCCGGTTGCCATCTGGCTCTCAAGAAAAGCGTCAAAAAACGATTCCACCCCCGCTGAGACTGTCCCGGTATCTTTTATGGCCGACACAGGCACTGAGGGCAACCTCATAGCTGAAATCGAAGCGGGCGTGTATGACATCGTCCGTGCGCAACTTGCCAAGGCAACTGGCTTTTCCAAACTTCCTGAGAGAACTGAGGCCATGAACCCGGACGACCTGATCCGCTACTATATTACCCGGCTCATGTGGCGCGAATTTGCCAACAGCCTGACACCCTAGCAAAACCTGTGCGGGGTGACCTACAGATCACATCGTGTAGGACTCTTCAACGCGCTTGGCCACATCACGGTATCCGTAATCAACCTCGTAGATTTGCTTAAAGCTATCCAAAGCGGCCTGTTTGTCATTCATATCAAGGTGCACAAGGCCTTTTTCGTAAAGCACTTCCTTCTTGGTTCCATCCATTGCATGCAAGTCTGCCAGTGCGTCTGAGAACTGCTTGATGGACAAGTCATGCATGCCCTTGGCCCGGAAGGTCTTGCCTAGCAACAGCAGTACCCTGGTACGTATGTGCGGGTTTCTGGTAGCCTGCTGCAGGTGGGGAATGGCATCGCTGAAGTTACCGGAATTATACAGCGCCAGACCCAGCTCATACCTGAGTTGTGGGTCTGTGGGGTTTCTCTCCACTTTCTCCTGGGCCTCCTTGACTTGCTGCGCCGTCCGGTCTCTGAGCATGGTCTCATATTGCTGCCGCAACTCGACACTTTCAGGGCTCTCATCAGAGGCTTTCTTGAGATTAGCAAGCTCAAGCTCTGCCGCCTTGGACTTCATGAATGAAGCCTTGCTTTGTAGCGCCACATCCATACTGCTAAGCTGATAGGCATGGGCATAAAAATTATACGAGTTGGTCCAGTCCTCCAGTTGTTCGTAGATGTTGGCAATTTCCTTGGTGAGCAACAGATTCTTATCATCCTGGGCAAATTTACCGAGTAGCATCTGCAGCTTTCCTTCCATTTGGTCGCGTGTCATGGCCGCACGGTTAGCAGCTTCGAGCTCGGCAGCAGCACCGGCGTCCTTCATCACATCACGGAAACCTTTCGCCTCCTCCCAGTTCTGCTTCTTCATGGAAGCTCGCGCCGTGGCATCCTTGCCGCCCTTGATCGCATCCGTATCGGAGGGGTCACGCTTAATGATGTCTGCATAGACATCTGCGGCCTTGTCGGGGAAGTCGCGTGCCAGGTAATGCTCTGCAAGCTTATGCAACAGCATGGTGTTGGCTGAGGCGCTGTTTCTTACATTCTCGAGCGCGTATGCTGCTGTGTTGAGCATGTTGAGACGCATCGCACAGTCATAGAGAATATCATTAGCCTGGTCGTCATAAGGTGATTTGGCCAATTCAGCCTCCACGGCCATCATTGCCTCTTCCGGATCTTTTTTTCCCTGCGAGGCGATTTTCATCAAAGCAAGGCTACTCCCACCAAATAAACCCTTTTTGACTTTCTTTCCTACATTGGCAGCAACAGCGCAACTTCTTGCCAGCCTCCGGCCATCAATAAATCCGGGATGTTGCTCAAGGACCGCATGGCACAATTTAATCGCATAGGGGTAGTGCCCCAACTCATAGGCACTCTGAGCTTTCAGCCATAATGCTCTCGAGTCGACGGGGAGGTCCGCTTCCACGATTTCAGCAACTTCTCTTTTTACAGTTGCCTCTGCCTCGAGTTCGCTGGATTTCTGTTTATCCTTATCTTTGCTCCACTTCATATCAGCTTGTAAGATCA
>CAYXEC010000017.1:0-30873 GCA_964463855.1 uncultured Verrucomicrobiales bacterium
AAGTGCTCTTTAAGGATTACTATCGCACAGGTGACGAACAGCAAAAGTTCAGTGAAGAATTCGCCCGTATTCAAAAAGAAAACAATGAGCGGCTCGCCGGTATCCGTCAGCTCGAGGAGCAATTGCAGGCCCTCAAAAAGCAAATTGAGGACCCGACCCTTGCTGATGGAGTGAAGCGTGAAAAATCACGTGAGTTCCAGCTCAAGTTGGACGAGGCCAAGGCGATGGACAATGAAAGGCGTGAATTCCTCGGCCGTCGTACACGGGCTCTCGAGCTCAAAAAGCAGGCAAGCATGCAGGGTATTCTTGAGGAGATTCGCAAATTGATCGTCGATCATGCGAAAGCCGAAGACTTTGACTACGTTTTTGACAAGTCTGGTATGAGTGCCAATCAGGTCCCGTTCCTGCTCTACACCAAGGATGCGACCGATGTTACGGTAGCACTTCTGGCCAAGCTCAACGCCGATGCCCCAAAAGGGACAGGCGAGTAATTCCATTTGCTCGGATTTTCTCCAATTCTGTCGATTTTCATCACGCCCTTTTCCTTTGGAAAGGGCGTTTTCTTGCACTGGTAGTAGAAGCTATTGACGATCACTCGGAAAACAGGCAGTTTTACGCCTCTCATATTCGGAGTTTTGCAATGACATATATCAAGCAGCTTGGCCTCTTTCTCATGTTCACGGCAATATCGGTGACGACATCTGCCGGTGCAAAACCGAGGATCGCCACGGTGGATATGCAGACGCTTTTTGCGCAATACTTCAGGACTACTCAAGCTCAGGAGCAATTCAACAAGGATTATGCGGGTATCCAGAAACGGGCAAATGAACAGATTGAAGAGATTAACGAACTGGCTCTACAGCTGAGGACACTCGGTGAAAAGCTCAACAGTGGTGATCTCAATGAGGAGCAAATGCTTAAATACAGGCAGGAGTTTCAGCTTATTGATCAACAGCGGGGGGTTCTGATTACTGAGAAGGCGCGTAATGAAGAGGAAGGGAAACGTGTTGTGGCCGATCGCAAGGCGGCCAGTATGCAAGGTATTATGAGTGAGATACGAGCAAGAGTGGCTAAGATAGCTCAAGAGCAGGGTTATGATTACGTGTTTGATCAGTCTGGCAAAAATACGAACCAGGTCTCTTTTTTCATTTATCTCAAAGATGCTGTGGATATCACAGCGATAGTGCTTGAGGAGTTAAATCAATTTGCACCGGGCTCATCAGATGATTGAATATTTTCGACATAGCCCGGGGCTATGATTATGTGTTATGGCTCCACTACTTCGTAAGCTTCTCGGAATGAACTGGTTGCTGGTCTTGACCATGCTGGCCTTGGCTATTTTTGGCGTTTATGCCATTGAGAGCGCCGCCCGTCATTTACCCAGTGGTGGAGATTATTACGCCCAGCGCCAGAAAATATGGATCATGGCTGGTTGTCTGGTTTTTCTGGTCACGGCTATGGTGGATTACCGCTGGATAAGGTGGCTTGGTATTCCGATGTATCTGGCGGGTCTGGCCCTGATGATTCTCGCTATTTACAAGGGTAGTGAAGTTCACCAGATTAGTGTGGGGCCGGTTTCTTTTCAACCCACTCAGCTCGGTATTGCAGGCGGCATTGTGCTGATGGGCTCGCTTCTGCAGGATCTGCCACGCTGGCATGCCTTCTTCAGGCTGCCCTACATAAAGCTTGGTATCATTGCCATTCTGGCCGGTGTTCCCTTTTGCGTTGTAGTAGTAATGGGGGACATGGGTTCAGCGCTCGTATGGCTTCCTGTAGCTGCTGTTGTCATGCTGGTGACCGGGATACCCTATCGTTATCTTCTGCTCATCGGCATTGTCGGCCTTGGTTGTGTGGCGATTGCATACTTCATTGTTCTGCCCAAGGCATCTGAACGTGGTGCGGAGAGGGTTGAGCTTTATCTTGCCATGCTCAATGGGAAGGAGGTCGATATCAGTGGAGACGCCTACGCGCCTTACTGGGTCTCGACCTCCATTGGTAAAGCCGGGTGGAAGGGACTTGGGTGGAATGCCTCAAGCGAGTGGGGGTCCCTTCACGATAGGAAATACATCCCATGGAAAACCGCCCACAACGACTTTATTTTTGGCGTGATAGGAGAGGAACAGGGTTTCCGTGGCACCATGCTGCTGCTCATTGGTTACTCCATGCTTTTGATCCAATGCCTGTTCATCGCGTTTTACAGCAGGGATAGCTCAGGGAGAATCATTGCCGCCGCTGTCGTCGCATTGATGTTTGCGCACATATTCGAAAACATCGGTATGTGTATTCTGTTGACGCCTATCACAGGTATTCCCTTGCCTCTGGTCAGTTACTCGGGAACGTTTATCGTGATGATTATGTTTTTGCTCGGCCTGGTGCAAAGTGTCTGGGTCCATCGTCATGTCGAATTCGACGAAGACGAGGAGGTGCCTGTGCAGCAGATTCGTCGCTATAGCTAGCGGGTTTCACCATTCTATGGCCGTTGCCGCCCAGGTTAGCCCGGCGCCAAATACAACAAGCACGATGTTGTCTCCGCGTTTGAAGCGCCCCTCCCGGTGTGCCTCGTCCAGTGCGATGGCAACAGCTGCAGCAGAGGTGTTGCCGTATTTGTCCAGATTGACATATACCTTTTCATTGGGAACTGAAAGGCGGTCAGCAATGGCGTCAATAATCCTCAGGTTAGCCTGATGAGGCACGACGAGTTTGATGTCCTCAGCAGTGAGGCCAGCACGTTCTATGACGGTCTCGGCAGCTGTTCTCATTGCGTTGACCGCCAGCTTGAATACCTCCCGTCCTTGCATGGAAAGCGTTTGCAGGTGGGACTCTGCATTTGCAGGAGTAATTGGGCAGGCCGAACCTCCGCCTTTGATTTCGAGCAAGTGAGTGTGACGACCATCTGTCCCCATTTCGGTGGCAAGAATTCTGCCTTCACCCTCATTACTGCGCCTCAGAACGGCTGCACCGGCCCCGTCACCAAAGAGCACACAAGTGTTTCTATCTTCCCAGTTCGTAACAGAGGAAAGTTTTTCAGCACCGATGATGAGGGCATTGTTGTAGGCACCGTCTGAAATCAAGCGTTTGGCGATTTTCATCGCGTAGAGGAAACCAGAGCATGCGGCTGAAATATCAAAGGCGACTGCCGAAAAAGATCCTAGTTTTGCCTGTACATGACAAGCAGTGGCGGGTGTGGGTGTGTCCGGAGTGATGGTGGCTACAATGATCAGCTCGATTTCACTCGCATCGATGCCAGCTTGTTCGAGCGCTTTCGTGGCTGCTTTGGCTGCAAGATCCGATGTGTATTCATCATCTGCCGCGATGCGTCTCTCCCTTATGCCTGTGCGCGTGGTGATCCACTCATCACTTGTGTCGACAATTTTTGCCAAATCGTCGTTTGTTAAAACCTTCTCAGGCACATAACTGCCCGTGCCGGCGATTGTTACAGGAATGACAGACGTGGATGGATTCATGAGGTCAATCGGAGTGAGAACAGGGGAAATCTAGACAAGATTTGCCTCTTGAACAGCAAAATTGACAAAGAGCTACGCGAGTAGCTCGAAGGAACCAACCGTCGCGAGGTTTAGTGCATTTTATCCAACACTTCCTCGATATGAGGATTGACCTCGAGACTAATTGTCTCACGTGCTACACGAATTGCGTTTTGGATGGCAAGTGCGGAAGACCCACCATGTCCAATGATGCAAACTCCATTTACTCCGAGCAATGGTGATCCTCCTACATACTCGTAACTGCTTTTTTGCTTCACAGCTTTGAATGCGCCTTGGGCAATGGCAGCACCAAGTAACCTCAGAGGATTACTCTTGAGCTCTCCCTTCAGCCATTTGGATACAGCCTTGGCGGTTGCTTCGCAACTTTTGAGAATGATGTTTCCAGTAAAGCCGTCGCAGAGAACCACATTGAGATCACCCTCAAACAAGTCGTGTCCTTCTACGTTGCCGACAAATTCAAAAGGGGCTTTGCCAGAGGCCTCTAATTCTTTGAGAAGAGCAAAGGTTTCCTTGGTGAATTTAGTGCCTTTCTCGTCCTCCTCGCCATTGGACATGAGGCCTATTTTTGGGCGCTCCACTCCGAGTACATAGTGAGAGTAAACTGCTCCCATCACAGCATATGTGATGAGATGCTCCGGCTTGGCCTCAGGATTGGCTCCAGCATCAAGCAGCTGACAAATGCCGTGTTCATTGGGGATGGCAGAGGCTATTCCTGCTCGTTCTACTCCCCGGAGGGTTCTGAGTTTTACCGTTGCAGCGGCCACAGAGGCGCCTGTGTTCCCAGCACTCACTACTGCATCAGCCTCGCCCGATTTGACCATGTCTGTGGCCACCGAGATGGAAGACTTCTTTTTTGCTCGTAGCGCCTTTGCTCCCGATTCGTGCATTTCCACAACATCCGGAGCATCCACAATGATGGCTCTTGGGTCCGTCAATTGGTGCTCGATCACCTGCTGCTGGAGAATCTTTTCGTTCCCCACAAGAAAAACGGTTTCGATATCCGGATATAATTTCAGGGCATCACGGGCGCCGATAATGTTAACCGATGGTGCTTGGTCACCACCCATGGCATCTAGTGCGATTTTCATAGCTTATCGAATAGCGGAAAGAGCGAAAAGTATGTGAGAGCAAAGCCGTAACTCCCATGAAACAAGCGGAATGCCTGGGCATTCCGCTTCGCTTGCAGGAAATGATCTTCAGTGAAGCCCTTAGAGGGCATCCACCTCAAGAACTTGGCGTTCGCGGTAGGTTCCGCAATGAGGACAGGCAATGTGCGAGGGGATACGGCTCTCGCATTCAGGGCATGTCTTGAGCTTGGGCGTGCGCCAGCGGTTGGCGCCACGTCGCATCTTTTGCTTCATTTTGGATGTTCTGCGCTTGGGTACAGCCATGGTTTCAGTAGGTTAAGGTTGGCTAAGTTGTTGATTTTAAGTTTGTGAGGTTGCTTTGCTGCTCATGACGGCTCGGAGGAGGATTGATTCTCCAGCCCATCCAGAGCATCCCAGGGATTGGGGGCCTCGTCGCGGGGAGGGGTCTTTACTCCATCAATAGGGGGTTTGTCCACTGCTAAATACTTGGAATCCAATTTACATTCCCTCTTTTCGTCGCCCTGATCACAGTGCGGGTAATCCGGAAGAAGAATAATGATCTCCTCTCTGAGAAGCCCGGCAAGATCAGGTTGATTCTCTGTAATTTCATGGCAAAGGCTGATATCTTCTGCGGAGATGGTTTGTTTGAAGGGATTCAGGCATCGATCGCAGATGAGCTCAAAGCTGGTCGAGAGATTACCCCGAATGAGAAGTTCGTGATCAAATTTCTGGATGAAAAGGTCATAGTAAAGGGGTTCTCTGGGTTTGATGTTGGGACCAATTTCAGAAAACAAGGAGCTATCCAGCTCTCCGGAGAAGGTTTTCCCCTCCTCAGGCAGAGAATGAAGATCGATCTGAAGGTGCTTTTTCACGAATTTCTCAGGAGCTGATCACATGCACAGCGCGATCTCGCCGTTGGGTTGTTTTGCCAATGATGGCAGCACATGGGGCGGATGTCTCCTCGAGTGTTTCCATCACTGCGTTGATGTTTTTTTCCGGAACACTGAGGAGAAGTCCTCCTGAGGTCTGAGCATCGGCGTAGATCAGTTGTTGGGCTTCACTGACATTGGCCGCAAAATTGGTTTCGGCAATGGCATGCTCGAGGTTTTTTCTGCTGCCTCCCGGAACACATCCCTCTGCAATGAGATTCATGATTTCCTTGGACATGAGGGGTAATGCCGAAGCATCGATTTCAGCGCTGACATTGCTGCCGTTGCACAATTCGATGAGATGGCCGCTCAGGCCAAAGCCGGTAATATCTGTGCAACAGCGCAACAGGCCTCGCTCGGCAAGAATCGCTCCCGGTTTGTTGAGTGTTGCCATGAGTTCACTCGCGAGGAGGGCCAAATCTTCACTGCATAGACCGCGTTTGATCGCTGTTGAGATGATGCCACTTCCCAGAGGTTTCGTTAAAACGAGGATTTGCCCAGGTTGAGCAAGCGAGTTGCCAAGGTAGCGCTCCGGGTGAACCAGCCCAGTTACGGCAAGGCCGTAGATAGGTTCAGGATTTTTAATGGTATGGCCACCCATAAGGCTGCATTCAGCCTCAACACACATTTCAGCTCCGCCACGAAATATCTTGTGAATGGTTTCATTGTCGCAGTGTTCGATGGGCATGCCTGCAATGGCGAGGGCAGTGAGCGGTCTGCCTCCCATGGCATAAACGTCAGAGAGGGAATTGGCTGCAGCAATGCGCCCATAGAGAACAGGGTCGTCGACAATCGGGGTGAAGAAATCCGTTGTTTGTACGAGTGCCCGCTCGTCATCAATTTTGAAGACCCCGGCATCGTCCGCGGTTGCTGATCCGACCAGAAGCCGGTCATCTAGATACTGAGGTAACCCATACAGAACCTGTGTGAGTGAACCCGGGTCAAGCTTGGAAGCTCATCCGGCGCAAGATGCCAGCGATGTTAGCCGGCGTATGTCGTCACGATTCATTACAGATTGGTCAATACGGTTTTACCAGGGCCCAGAGTAGTTAGGGTGAATGTGGGGCAGGCCCTCAAGCTGCCAGAAGTCTTGCCAATGAGAAAGCTCAAAGCGAGATCATATTCTGTCGTTTTTTACTTCATGCTTCGGTTTTTTGCATGCAAGCTCCGACCATCATTTTATGAGCAGCTCCAAGCAATCGACACATAGTCCGGATACATTGATATGTAAACCAACCAGGTGGTTTTTCTGGCGCGCGTTGCTCATGCTTCTGATGTTTGTCGTATTTATCGTGCTATTCCTGCAGGATGGTATCTCCGGCTACCGGGAGAAGAACTTGCAGTATTACATCTACCAGAACTTCATCAATGCCGGGATAGAAT
Organism: uncultured Verrucomicrobiales bacterium; assembly: GCA_964463855.1. Classification (GTDB taxonomy): domain Bacteria; phylum Verrucomicrobiota; class Verrucomicrobiia; order Verrucomicrobiales; family Akkermansiaceae; genus Oceaniferula. Next base: position 6,904 of record CAYXEC010000017.1, read on the forward strand.
TTCAGAAAATGCAGGAGGGAGTCGGTTTTTCCGAGATTGCATGGCGGGAACATGTATCCGATGCCAGATGTGATTTTCCTGCTGATGCACAAGCAATCCTTCCCAGAGGAACTGATTTGAAAATGATGTGGCCTGAATCACTTGCAGACAATTATGAGATGTTGTCACAAAAGGGAGGCCAGAATGGTGCCATCAAGCTATGGGAGGATTATGCGGCTGATAGAAAATGGGACGCTGCTCCCATTGATCACCCCATGGATGCCGGGAAAATCCGCGAACAATTTTACGCCGCCGGGGTCACCGGGATGTTGGCTCTGGTAACTCTGTATTTTCTGGTTAGGACCTTGCGGCGCAGTATCAGGGTCGATTCTGAGGCTTTATACGCGCAGGACGGCAGACGCGTGCCCTACGGGGACATGGTTCGCGTTGATAAGCGCAACTGGGACACGAAGGGACTCGCGCTGGTTTATTACATGGACGGGGAGGTCGAGAAAAAAATCAAGTTGGACGGGATGGTGTATGGTCAATTCAAAGAAGAGGATGGAGCTCCAGCCGAACGCCTTTTTGCCTATTTGATGAAGCATTTCAAAGGTGAGGTTATTGAATATATTGAGGATGCTGAAGCCCCCACAGAGGGGGCAGAATCAGTCGACAATCCGGCCGGGGAGACATCTGGGACAAATTAGATCAGAAAAGAGTGTTTTCAGTGTTGCCAACAGGTAACACCGGGGCTAAACCATCACCAACCAACCCATTAATCCAAGCACTAATGTCTGACATCGAATCCAAAGTAAAAGATATCATCGTCGAGCAACTCGGCGTGAATGCCGACCAAGTTAAGCCAGAAGCCAAGTTTATCGAAGACCTTGGCGCTGATTCACTCGACACTGTCGAGCTCGTTATGGCTTTTGAGGAAGAGTTCGGAATCGAAGTGCCCGACGAGGATGCCGAGAAGCTGCAGAGTGTCAGTGATGTAGTTAATTACGTCAGTGCCAACTCCTAAGCCATCACATCTTCCATTCAAGGCCAAGGGCTGCTAGGAAGAGATAGTTTTCCACCAATCCATAAAGGCAGGCTCTTTGAGTCTGCTCTTTTTTTAGCTGTTTTTATAGCGCTGCTTAGTGTTGCATGTTCGCCATTTCATGCGAAAATTTAGTCACTATCATTGATTTGCAGGCAATATTCCCATGAAGCATTCTCCCGATAGCATTCAATATGCAATGGAAACTGCCCGGCTCCTCCACGAGCCCGACCGAAGGATTGATACCTTTGGTGCTACCAGATTCAAATTCACGATGCTGAGTGAGCCGATGGATTCAGCGGGCCAGGTACGTATTCGCCAAGGTGAAATGGAGGCACAAAAGCCTCAAATCATCCGCCCAGAGGGAATGCAAGGTATCGAGTTAGACGGGTTTCAAGAAAAGGCTGGTGAATTCATTGACTGGCTTAAGGCGAACAAACTCGAACCCGTTTTTTTCCAGTATGGCTTTATTTTCAAGCGTAGCCATGTGACGGAGGGATTGCTCCATGACAACATGGAAACGGTGCGTGACCGTGTACTCGCAGACGTCCGGGCAACCGGTGACCCGATGCTTGCAGTCATGGAGGGCGTTGACGATGCATGGGAGGTTTGTTTGCTCAAATTTGCCATTGATATGATTGGCAAGTCCTCAGACATCAACATGTTCGACTTCAAACGCAAGGGGCTGCTCTAGCTGAATTTCACCCCGGATCCATGCGTATTATTCTCATCATCAAAGCCATTGCACTATTGCTGGTATGTGGAGCCGTTGGTGGGACCATCTATTTGATCAGAGATTTTTCCGGCTCTGTTGAGGATCTTCCAGGTGCGTTGATGCTGCACCAGCGTGAGGTTGAGGAACGTTTGAAGGCGAAAGCGGAGTCAGGCTTAAACACCGATAACGAGCCTGGCGATAAGGCATTTCAGCGTGCCAAGGAACTGCTTGCTGGGGGGTCCATGTTGGAGGCTGAGGAAAAGCTTAAGTACATCGTCAGTTTCTATCCAATGGCAGAATCCGCAGCAGAATGTCGCCGTATACTGGGGGAGATGAATTTGGACCGGCTGCTCGATCCGGACTGGTTGGAGGGCAAGAATATCATCACGGTGCGCTCTGGGGACACTTTTTCGAGCATCATCTCGAAAAATGAGACCACCATGGACAGTCTTGTTCATCTCAGCAAGTTGAAGCGCAGCGACCACCTCAGCTTGCATCCCGGAGATAAGCTGACGGTAATGCCGATGAACTTGAGGGCAGTAATCGATTTGCGTAAAAAAACCTTAACCCTTTGGAGAGGTGGTGAATTCATCAAGGAATATTCCATTTTGAATGTCACTTACGACCAGCGCGCTACAAAAAAACACTGCAAAATAGGGCTCATCAGGGGGTCGCATGGAGGTAATCTCTACCCAAGCCATGCGGAGCAGTATGTGGGTTCGAGCAAGGTGATGATATTGTCGGACAAATCACTTACTATCAGAGGTTTGAAGGCGGGCGGGGGCGAGGAATCAGGCCGGGGTTTTGTGCTGTCACATGCCGACATGGAGGAACTCCCGCTCCTGCTTGGACCCGGAAATGACGTTGAGATACGAAACTGAAGCATTCTTAAGCATTGCTACGGCTATTGACCTCTTGCTTTTTTTCTCCCACTATAACCGCAACGACCTCAGGTAACGAACTTTTATGAAGCCTCTTGATTTTGAAAAGCCTATTGCGGAACTCGAAGCCGAACTTGCCAACCTGAATAACAAGGCGCAAACACAGGATATTGACATGTCCAAGGAGATTGCTGCCATTGAAGTCAAATTGTCGGAGACCAGAAACAATATTTACGAAAACCTCTCTCCATGGCAGCGTGTACAGATAGCACGTCACACCAACCGTCCATTCATGCTGGATTATATCTCCCATGTCTTTGATGACTTTTGTGAGCTCCATGGAGATCGCCATGTTGGAGACGATCACGCAATGCCCGGAGGTTTCGCTACTTTGGGCGGCCAGCGCGTAGTCGTTGTCGGTCACCAAAAGGGAAGAGACACTAAGGAGAATTTATTGAGAAATTTTGGTAGTGCTCACCCTGAAGGTTATCGCAAGTCTTTGCGTCTGATGAAACTTGCGGAAAAATTTCATTTGCCCGTGGTTTGCCTGATTGATACGCCAGGGGCCTTTCCCGGTATAGGTGCCGAGGAGCGTAACATCGCAGAAGCCATTGCCTACAACCTGCGTGAAATGATGTTGCTCAAAACCCCGACAGTAGCGGTTGTCTTGGGTGAGGGTGGGTCAGGTGGTGCACTTGGCATCGGTGTTACCGACAGGGTGTTGATGATGGAAAATGCCTATTACTCCGTCATCAGCCCGGAGGGTTGTGCAGCAATTCTCTGGAAACACCGCAAGCATGCCCCTGAAGCGGCGGAGGCGATGAAGATTGCGGCGCCCGACCTCGGCGATCTCGGGCTTATCGATGAGGTTATCATAGAACCGAAAGAAGGAGCGCATCACGATCACAGGCAGTCTGCGGAAAATCTCCGAGCAGCTGTTTTGAAGCAGATTGAGGCTTTGCAGGCATTGAGTCTGGAGGATCTTCTTGAGCAGCGCTACGAGAAGTTTCGCCAATATGGTGATTGGCAGGGGGAATAGCCGCCCCCCCGTTCCTGAGCTCGGCACAGGGGGAGTCCAAGACGCCGGCGATTTCTAATGCTAGCCCCTCAAGCTGCGCCATTGTCTGGTATCGGGTTTGAGCAGGACTTGGAGATCTGCGCTTCCCAGTTCAAACGTGCAGATGAGGTGTTCGAGTAATACCAGGGAAGCGGTGGCATCATAGAGGGCATCATGCCATGTGCCCTTGGTGACAAGTTCAGTGACTTTCACGGTTAGTTGCAATTGCTCACATAGATCTCCCAGCGCATGCGATGGAAGCTCAGGCCAGGCAGCGCGAGAGAGCTGCAGGGTATCTATCCAGGGACCAAAGCCATGGCCGGGAAAGGAGGAAAGGTAGCGTTTTTCCGTGCCGTGTCCGTGAGCAACGAGGGGACGCCCTGAGAGGATAGCCTTGATTTGGGGCCAGAGCGAGATAAGAGGAGGGGACCCTGCAAGATTTTTAAGGCTTATTCCGTGCACTTTTTTAGCGGACCAGGTAACGGCCTGGTCAGTAGCGATATATGAGACAAAGGGGTCAGCGTGGCCTTTTTCCACAGACCACGTGGCCATGCCTATTTGCACAGGAACATCCGTTTTTCCATGTGCGGCACCTGCTGACTCAAAATCAATGGCGGCAAATGTATGGGATGCAATCATTGGAGCTGGCAATTACCTCTATTGAGGACGGAACCTTGTAAGACCCTCGTCGCTGTGGGATGTGAGTGCTTAGCCTGCAACGCCGGCCTGCTTGAGATCATGCGCAGCTTTCTGGACGATGCTCACCGTGGTATCCCAATCGATGCACTGGTCGGTGATGGATTGCCCATACGTGAGCTGGTCTACAGGCTGGGGGAAGCTTTGGTTCCCGGCCACGATGTTGCTCTCGAGCATCGCTCCAATCACATGTTTGTTGCCTGCACAGCGCTGGCGTACGATTTCGCCAAAAACCTCAGGCATGAGCTCATGTTGTTTGCCGCAATTGGCGTGTGAGGCATCAATCATGATGGATGGTTGCAGGCCGTGCTTTTCAAGCAGTGCCGTGGTGACAGCGACATCATCGGCTCCATAGTTAGGGCCGTTGTCGCCACCACGGAGGATGACATGGCAGTCGGGGTTGCCGGAGGTGGTGACCGCAGAGGCAACTCCCTGTTCGCTGACACCCAGGAAGGTCTGGGGCTGGGTTGCTGCCTTGATGGCATTCACTGCGGCAACAAGATCACCTGTTGTGGTGTTTTTGAAGCCCAGCGGCATGGAAAGGCCTGATGCCATCTGCCGGTGAGTCTGGCTTTCTGTTGTGCGTGCACCAATGGCAGACCAGCTGATGAGGTCAGCAATGTACTGGGGGGTGATTGGATCGAGGAGTTCCGTGGCGGTTGGCAAACCAACATCAATAACTTCCCTGAGAAAGTGCCGTGCTTTTCTGAGCCCCTCTGGAATGTTGTCTGAGCCATCAAGCCTCGGGTCCATGATCAGGCCTTTCCAGCCCACCGTCGTGCGTGGCTTTTCAAAATAGACGCGCATGACCATGTAGATCTGGTGTTTGACCTCCTCTGCAAGCTTGGCGAGTCTGCGGGCATAGTCGATGCCGGCTTTTGTGTCGTGTATCGAGCATGGGCCGCAAATGAGGAGCAATCTCTGATCTTCACCATTGAGGATGTTGCGAATGTGCTGGCGCGACTCGGCCATGAATTCTGCCTGTTCATTCGTGCGCTCGACCTCGGAGAGAAGCAGGGCGGGGGCAGGCAAGGGGATATTGCTTGAGATGTGAAGGTCGGTGACTTGAGCCATGATCTGAGACTTAAGAACTATGTCTCAAGAATCAAGATTGAAGTATGTGTTCGGGCTGATAATTTCAGTCCCATGAGAGAGTTTGCGATAAGTCTGCTGCGTGAGTTGGCTGATGCCCACAGTGCCCCCGGATTTGAGGAGGAGGTGCGTAATATTTTTGTTCGCGAGCTCGATCAGGTGGGCGAGATCAGTACGGATGGGCTCGGTTCGGTTTTTTGCGAATCGGGCGATGGTCCTCGTGTCTTGGTGACTGGCCACATGGATGAGGTTGCTTTTCGAGTCCAGAGTATTACCCCGGAGGGATTTGTTAAGTTTGTGGCCTTGGGCGGCTGGTGGCCCCACACGCTGTTGGCCCAGCGGGTTGCGATAAGAACGAGAAACGGAGAAAAGATTCTCGGAGTGGTTGCATCCAAACCACCTCACTTTTTGCCGGAGGCGGAGCGTTCGAGGGTTTTGTCCATATCGGATATGTTCATTGATGTAGGTGCTTCAAGTCGTACTGATTTGGATGGGAAGTATGGGGTTCGGATTGGAGATCCGGTCGTGCCGGTGTCGGCATTCACAGCAATGCATGACGATGATTTGTTCATAGCAAAGGCGTTTGACAATAGGGTGGGCATGGCGTGTACTATTCAAGCGGCAAAAATACTCTCCAAGCATAATCACCCCAATACCCTCATTGCCTGTGGCACTGTGCAGGAGGAGTTGGGTGTACGTGGTGCAACCACGGCAGCCCGCAAGGCCGGGCCTGATGTGGTCATTGTCCTCGAGGGGACACCAGCCGATGACACCCCTGGATTTAGTCAGAATGCTTCACAGGGAGCAGTGGGGCAAGGTGTTCAAATTCGCCTTCAGGATCCCACCGCAATGATGAACCCGGCACTGGTCGAACTAGCGCTCAAGCTTGCCGGGGAAAAGAAGATCCCCCATCAAATAGCAGTTCGTGACAGCGGGGGGACCGATGCTCGTGCTTTCCAGCTCTCGAATCATGGGGTTCCGACCATTGTTTTAGGTGTGCCAGCTCGTTATATTCATTCTCATAACTCGATCATCGATATCAGGGATTATCTGGCGATGTTGGATCTGACGGTAGCATTGGTGGATAATCTTCATCAGGACCAAGTAAGTGATCTCACCAATTACCTGTGATAATATTACAAGCCGATGTGAATTTTTACGACTTTTCGATATGCTAGCAAGCTACATCCATAACATGGATCCCGTCATTTTCGATGTGGCGGGTCCGATCAAGTTGCGTTGGTATGGCCTGGGTTATCTGTTGGCGTTCGTGCTTGGTTATTACTTGTTGCGCTGGCAAGCGCGGAGAAAACTGTGGGTTTTACCTCAAGAGAAAGTGGCTGATTTCATAGCTTACGCGGCTTTTTTTGGGGTGTTTTTGGGAGGTCGACTTGGATACATCATTTTTTACCAGATACCTAAAAATAATTTCGAGGGATGGCAGCAGCTGCTCGCTGATCCGCTCATGGTGTTTCGTGTCTGGGATGGCGGTATGGCAAGTCACGGAGGGATTCTGGGCTTGATGATCTTCACCTGGGTCTATGCAAAGCGAAACAAGGTCTCCTGGACTGGTGTCGGTGATGGTCTCTGTGTGGTGGCACCTATCGGTATTGGACTGGTCAGGTTCGCCAATTTCATCAATGGTGAGCTCTACGGGCGAGCCGCCAGTGGAGTGGCTTGGGCCATGAAGTTTCCAGCATCCCTGCATGAGGACTTGCAATACGATCAGACAAAGATCAATGAAGCCTACTACGCGTGTCGAGAGGCGGCTCCCGAGCTTGGCTCTGATGAGCTCACTTATGAGGTGATTGTAGCCCAAGCTAGAGAGAACCCTGAGTTGCAGGAGGCCCTGGGGCAATATCTCGAGCCGCGTCATCCATCACAACTCTATGAAGCACTTTTGGAAGGGGTGTTGCTGTTTGCTGTCCTGTTTATCGTCAGGGTGAAATTTCCCAAACTGGCTCATGGAGTGATCACCGGTTTGTTTTTTCTCCTTTATGCTGTTTTCCGTATCGTTGTCGAAAGCTTCAGGGAGCCCGACTCAGCCATGATCGGCATGCTGACCAAGGGTCAGTTTTACTCGACATTCATGATCGTTGCAGGTGTCGCTTTCCTTGCCTATGCCGTGAGGAGCCGCTCAATGCAAAAAGATCTATAGGACCTCAAAACTGCGTTGGTGTTGCGCAATGAGAAGTGTTTCCGTGTATCCCGCCTTTTTGGCAAGTGCAGTGGCTTGTTTGAAATCCCTGCCCATCTCATCAGGTTTGTGGGCATCTGATGAGATCACGAGAGGAATTCCTGCGGAGCACGCGAGATCTAGGAAGTCGAAAGCGGGGTAGGCTTCTTTGCATGGCTTGTGCCAGCCTGCTGTATTGATTTCAATGGCACAGCCTGAAGTCGCTATGGCATCAATGGCAGGTTCGTAATAGCGGGACAGATCCGCGTTTGGTCGATAGCCAAACTTCTTGATCAGGTCCGGGTGGGCGAGGATATCGAAAAGCCCGGATTCCGCCATGTCGGCGTAGGTTTTCCAGTAACGATCCCAGGCATCCTCGACGTCCGTTTCTGCCCACTTTTGTAACCATGCAGGGTTATCAAAGTCCCAATCGGAAAGATAGTGCACAGAACCTATGAGATAGTCCCAGTCATACTTGGATTTGAGATGCTCGATCCAGTTTTGGCAGTCAGGCAACCAATCACACTCGAGCCCTGCTCTCACGGGAATCCTGTCAGCTGCTGCCGACTTAGCCTGCTCGATCCAATCGATATACTCAGGAAGCTGCTCACTCGACATGCGCCAGTTATCAAAAGGTTCTTCGCCTACCGGTGCGTGGTCAGCAATGCCGTATTCGGTGAGCCCAGCCGCAATGGCAGCCCTAACATATTCTTCAGGGGTGCCTTCCGCGTGTTGGCACAAGGGGGTGTGGCTGTGATAATCTGCGGGCATGGGGTTGTTTCAGATTAGTCTGGCCCCTTGGCTGGGGCGGGAGATAAATATTTCAGGAGTGATACCCGTACGTTGAGCGTATTGTGCATGCATCGTGGTAACAATATCCTTGGCCTTCGATGACTCACAAAGAGTGACGGTGGAGCCGCCGAAGCCGCCCCCCGTCATACGTGAGCCAATGACGCCGCCCTCTGAGCCTATGCTCTGGGCAATTTCGACCATGATATCGAGTTCCTCGCAGGATACCTCAAAGTCATCGCGCAGTGAGGCGTGGGAGGCATACATCAGTTTGCCGAGGGTGGTGAAGTCGTTTGCTTCAAGTGCCTTGGCCGCGTCTTGGGTGCGCTGAATTTCTCCAATAACATGCCGGCCTCGACGGTAAACGATGTCTCCCATTTGCTCCCTGGCTGATTCAAGATCCCCCGAGGTGGCATCACGCCAGCTGGATTTGCCTATGATTTGTAGGCCGTCCTCGGTGGCTTTGCGTCGTGAGGCGTAGCCACCATCGGAAAGCTCATGCTCGACACATGTGTTGGCCACAATGACGGTCAAATCAGGGTTTTCAAAGGGGACCAGCGTGGGCTCCCCGGAACGGCAGTCGATCATGACAAGGCGGTCCTGTTCACCAAAGGCGGAAGCAAATTGATCCATGATGCCACATGGACAGTGGGCGTAGTTGTGCTCCGCTTTCTGGCACAGCAGGGCCTTGGTCTTGGTGTCGAGGGTGATACCGGTGAGCCCTTCGAGCAGGGTGGCTGTAGCGAGTTCAAAGGCCGCCGAGGAAGAAAGACCGCCGCCAGACGGCACATTGGAAGTGATGTAGGCATCAAAGCCGGGGAGGGTGCAGCCTGTTTCCTCGCGGAAATACTGCATCACACCTCGTGGGTAGTTGGCCCACTTGGGCTCTGCCTCACTGATGTTTCCGGAAACGTCTATTTCCACTGTGTCTCCCCCAAGGGAGCTTGCGAGTCTGACAATGGAGCTGTCGTTGGGTGCAGCGGCAATAATGATATTTTGTTCCAAGGCAAAGGGAAGAACGAAGCCGTCACAGTAGTCGATGTGTTCGCCAATGAGGTTGACCCGTCCCGGAGCAGCTGCAATGACGGCTGCTTGCTGGCCGAAAGTCTCTTGCAGCCCTGACTTTGCTTCTTTGATGAATTGACTGAGGTCCATATTGGAAATGATTGGCGTGAAAAAACGGCCCCGACATTTGTCGAGGCCATTGATGAATGAGTGACCGGATGAATCTACCAGAAGATGATGTAGAGGCAAATCGTGGCCACGATGACCAGGGCGCCAACCACTTGTGCTCCTTTGGAACCGTCCAGGTTGATTTCCTTGTTTTCGGGTAATTCCACGGGCTTGGGCATCGGCTTGAGCACGGTGATAATGATACCGATGACAAGCACGATAAAGAAGCAAATGGCCATGCGGTCGAGGAAGGCGATTTCAGCTGAATACCACCAACCATTGCTGGCCAGCCATGGGCCGATAAGCCACTTGAAGGAGCTGTAGGCTACGATGTTGGTGACAATGCCCACTACACCAAACCAGCGCGGCGTGCGTGGTGAAAAGAAACCAAAAATAAACACAGCAAGAATGCCAGGTGAGATGAAGCCCTGGAACTCCTGGATGTATTTGAAGATGCTCTCAAAATTATCAAGCTTGGGGGCCACAAGGGCTGCAAGCAGGACAAAAACAGCAACGAAGCTTCGCCCGACAATTACCAGTTTGTGGGAATTGGTTTCGCCTGAGAATTTGGCGTAGAGGTCCATGGTGGCGATGGTTGACGCCGAGTTAAGCATGGATGCCAGGGAACTGATCACCGCGCCGCAGAGCGCAGCCAGGACGAACCATGAGATGTAAGGTTTGTCTTTGATCAGATTGCGAACCAGCACGGGGAAGGCAGCATCGTAGTCGTAGCCTGAGAGGTTCGCACCCACGACAACACTACTGTCTTTTTCAATAGCCTTGTTTGAGAGGTAGTTGATCCGGTCAGCATCACTCACCTTGGAAGCTTCGCTAATGCCATTATCCTCTGCTATAATCGCAGCGGTTGCCTCCTCTGGGCTCATGCTTGCCAACTTGCTGTTGGTTGCAAGAATGTCACCGACGTGGTCGGGCTGGCGTTCCACGAATGCGGGATCGACGACAATGGTCTGGTTGTCTCCCAGGCCTTTGAGTGCATTTTCATTCTTGAGGCTGGCTGATTGGTGGAGGTCATCCGAAAACAGGTTGAATGCCAGAATACCCGGTATGACAACGATGAAGGGGATGATGAGTTTGAGCGTAGCGGCAAAGACAATGCCCTTCTGGCCCTCGGCAAGCGACTTTGATCCGAGGGTGCGCTGGACGATGTATTGGTTCAGGCCCCAGTAAAAGAAATTGGGAATCCAAAGTCCGATGAGTAGGGCCGTCCACGGGATATCCGAGTCTTCGATCGGGCGAATCATGTGCATTTTGCCGCCCGAGCCGTTCGGGCCATTGGCGGCTGCGGCCTCTCCTCGAACACCATCGTTGAGGAGTTTGATGCGTTCCCATGCGGAAGCACCCTCAAGGTCAGCTGCAGTAGCCTCAGAGTTTTCCACTTTGGTGAGGATGAGCTCGTCCGCCGGGCGATCAGAGATGGTTTGGAAAGCAAGCCACATGACGATCGCACCACCAAGAATCAACGCTGCCCCCCAGATGAGGTCTGTCCACGCACAGGCCTTGAGTCCTCCGATAAATACATAGACAGCGGCAAAAATGGCAATGAGCCAGCACATGGCGGTCAGGTTATTGATGACGGGGATGTCATTGTAATACTCCGACACGAATTTAGCCCCAGAGAAAATAACCGAGGATGTGGTTACGAATACGAGGGTGACAATGGCAGGAATTGCCATGGCCAGGCGGGCAACACCATCAAAGCGGTATTGAAGGAATTCGGGAATGGTGTACAGGCCTGCTTTGAGGAATTTAGGTAGAAACCAGAAGGCGACGACGACGAGAGTTATGGATGCAAACCACTCATAGGAGGCAATAGACATGCCCAGCCAGTTGGCTGCTGAGCCGGACATACCCACGAACTGTTCGGTGGAGATGTTGGCGGCAATGAGTGAGAAGCCGACGAGCCACCAGGTAAGGCCCCGGCCGGCGAGGAAGTAATTAGCTGCTCCTTTTTTGTGGGTGGCATCGTCACCGTCTTTGGATTTCCATATGCCGAGGGCGATGACGCCTACAACTGCAACGGCAAACAGGATGACTTCAATGGTGGTATTCATAGGTAATGTCTGGTTGTTGGTATGTATGAGCGGGGTTATTGAGAGGAACTTCAGCTTAATCTCCAAACCAGGTCATGGCGGTAAGTCTCACCAGGATGGAGAATGCATGAGGGGAAATTAGGGTGATTTGGCGCGTCTGGGAAGCCTTCAGTTTCAAGGCAGAGGCCTGAACGGTATGTGAGTGACCCTGAAAGGTAATTGCCGGTATAGAATTGAACGCCGGGCTGGTTGGTGAGAACCTCCAGCGTTCTCCCGGTGCCGGGTTGGTGGACAATGGCGGCGGTGTGCAGCTCTGGCATGAGTTCGTGATGATCACGAAGCAGATAACAGTGATCGTAACCCCCGGCGATCTTGATGGGCTCGTAATCGGAATCAATACATTTGCCTATCTTCTGAGGGCGGGTGAAATCCATGGGTGTATCTGTCACAGAACGAATCTCCCCGGTGGGAATCATGCCCGCATTAGTCGGAAGAAAATAGTCTGCGTGAATCTGGATCTGGTGGTCAGTGACAGGAGAGTTGAGATCTCCGCTGAGATTCCAATAGCTGTGGTTGATGATATTGACCGGTGTAGGCTGGTCTGTGCTGGCCTCGGCATGCCAGCTGAGTTCGTTGTTTGCGTTGAGCCAGAAGGTAACCGTGACATCGAGGTTTCCAGGGTAGCCCTCGTCTTTATCGGGAGAGTGTAGGGTGAGGCGCACGCCCTGACGGCCTGGCTCATCGAGCGGCTCACCGTGCCATATCCTGGTGTGGAAGCCGCGGTGGCCTCCGTGTAAATGGCAGGGAATGCCTGCCGGAGCATTGTTCGTATCGAGACTGTAAGTCATACCATCCAGGGTGAATTCACCATGGGCAATGCGGTTGCCAAAACGTCCACAGCTTGCTCCCAGGTAGTGGGCGGAATTGTTCAGCCAGCCCTCAAAGGAATCGTGGCCAATTGTAAGCTCCTGATCATCAAGGGTGACACTGGTAAGATGGGCTCCCAACTCGCTGATTTGGGCTTGCAAGCCGCTCTCGTTTTTGAGGGTGAAGATGCGGACAGTTTGGCCGTCGACTTTGCCATGGATATCAGAAGAGAGCGTAGGCATGGTCAATAGTTTGTTTTTAAAGGAATAATTCCCCAAGGAAAGGACAAAAGGCCTGGGTTCTGCATAGTCAAGAAAGCCGGTCGATACACGGGGCATTGTTGGAAAATGAACAAAATCTTGGTTGCTTTTTTTTCAGCAAGCTGTTTCATTCCGCCGTCTTCAGTGCGCGCGTGGCGGAATTGGTAGACGCGCATGATTCAGGTTCATGTGTCCGCAAGGACGTGGAGGTTCGATTCCTCTCGCGCGCACCATTGAAGTCAATGGTATCATTTATTTTTGCCAGAATTGCATGGCATGTTCAGATTTGATCTAAACGCAAAAAAGCCGGGGTGGTTGACCCCGGCTTTGCTCTTTTAAAGATCCTGGTTTTGGCTCAGGGAAGTTGGGTTTCACCCATGAGAAAGCGGTCGCACTCACGCGCTGCACCTCTGCCTTCATTGATGGCCCAAACTACCAGGGACTGGCCGCGCCTCATGTCTCCAGCGGCAAAAACACCCTCTACATTGGTGGTGTAGATCTCGTGATCTGCTTTGACGTTGGAGCGGGCATCAGTCTCAAGTTTGAACTGATCGATGATTTTTTGCTCGGGGCCAAGAAATCCCATAGCCAGAAGAATGAGCTGGGCATTGATGGTTCTCAGTGTGCCCTCGGTCTCAATGGGGACAAACTGGCCGTTGTCATTTTTCCCCCAGGTGATATCGACCACTTCGAGGCCCCTGACCTTGCCTTCCTCGTCCTTGAGGATTTGCTTGGTCATGACCAGATAGCTGCGGGGATCCGCACCTTGAAGAGCTTCAGCCTCTTGTTGACCATAGTCCATCTTGTAGACTTTGGGCCACTCGGGCCATGGATTATCGGGAGCACGCTCCATGGGTGGTTGAGGCATGATTTCGAGCTGAATGACATTTTTACAGCCCTGACGAATGCTTGTGCCCACGCAGTCCGTTCCCGTGTCTCCGCCTCCAATGACGACGACTTCCTTGCCAGAAGCGTTGAGCTCCGGATTGGTGCCATCAAAACCATGATCAAGCTGATACTTGGTATTCATTGAGAGGAATTCCATGGCCTGATGGACACCCTGTGCGTCACGGCCTTCAATGGGAAGGTCTCGTGCCTTGGTCGCACCACAGCAGAGAACCACGGCATCGAATTCGTTGCGCAGCCGCGCTGGCGTCCATTCGTTGTTTTCGGATACGAATACATTGCATTTGAATGCGATGCCCTCGTCTTCCATGAGTTTGATGCGGCGTGCGACGATTTCCTCCTTGTCGAGCTTCATGTTGGGTATGCCATACATGAGCAGGCCTCCTGGGCGGTCATCGCGTTCAAACACAGTCACGGCATGACCGGCTTGATTAAGCTGATCGGCAGCAGCGAGGCCCGCAGGTCCAGAGCCCACAACAGCAACTGTTTTTCCTGTTCTTTTGGCAGGCGGGTTGGGTTTGAGGAGATCGTTCTCCCAGCCATGGTCAATAATGGAACACTCAATGTTTTTGATGGTGACGGGAGGTTCAATGACCCCGAGCACACACGAGCCCTCACAGGGAGCAGGGCATACCCGGCCTGTAAACTCAGGGAAGTTGTTGGTTTTGCGGAGTCGCTCAAGCGCTTCATCCCAACGGTCCCGGTAGATGAGATCGTTGAATTCAGGAATGAGGTTGTTGATGGGACAGCCACTGGCCATGCCGCTCAGGTTCATGCCCGTATGGCAGTATGGAACGCCACAATCCATGCATCGTGATGCCTGGTTCTTGAGCGCAGAGCTGTTACCGTGCTCATGAATTTCCTTCCAGTCCTTGATGCGCTCAAGTGGTGAGCGATCCGGAATGGTCTTGCGTTCGACTTCTAAGAATCCCGTTGGTTTACCCATAGTGATAGAATTTGTTCGTTTGAATGTATTGTTAACTTTGACTTTTTAGTGGCCAACCTTGGCATTTTCCTCAAATGCGGCAAGGATGGCAGCGTCACCCTCGAGGCCGCCCTCTTCAGCGCGTTTGAGTGCATTGAGCACACGCTCATAATCAGAGGGCATGACTTTCAGGAATTTGGTAGACTCCTCTTCCCAGTTGTCAAGGATGTGTCCAGCCTTCACGCTGCCTGTGTAGTCGAGGTGTTTTTGAACTCGGGCTTTTACTGCTTCAATTTCCTCGCCATTGCACTCGATAAGCGGGTAGAGATTGACCATGTCGCGGTTGAGTTTGGTCTCGAAGTCGCCATTTTCATTATAGATATAGGCAACTCCTCCACTCATTCCGGCAGCAAAGTTGCGGCCGGTTCCACCGAGCACTGTGACGGAGCCTCCGGTCATGTATTCACAGGCATGGTCGCCGACACCCTCGATGACGGCATGTACCCCGGAGTTGCGAACACAGAAGCGCTCGCCGGCAACACCTGCCATGTAGGCCTCGCCTGAGGTGGCGCCGTAGAAGGCCACATTACCCACGATGATGTTCTGATCAGCGATCAGTTCAGGAGGTGAGCACTTTGGTGGGTAGACGATGATCTTCGCACCACAGACACCCTTGCCGATGTAGTCATTGGCGTCGCCCTCGAGCTCAAAGGTCATGCCCTTGGGGCAGAAGGCACCAAGGCTTTGTCCGGCAGAGCCATTGAACTTCAGGTGAATGGTGTCTTCTGGAAGGCCGGCTGCACCGTGGCGACGGCTGATTTCTGCCCCAGTAATGGTTCCCACTACGCGGTTCACATTGATAATCTCGAGCTCGGCATAAACCTTCTCATAATTGTCAATGGCTGGGCGGCAGAGTTCTAGAATCGTTGTATTGTCCAAAGCGCGATCAAGAAGGTGGTCTTGCTCTTGCATGGCATAAGTGCCGACTTCAGGACCAACCTTCGGGCGATAGAGGATCTTTGAATAATCCAGTCCCTTGGCTTTCCAGTGGTTCAGGGCATTGCCCATTTCGAGCAGATCGCAGCGGCCCACCATCTCATTGATGGTGCGGAAGCCAAGTTGGGCCATGAGCTCACGTATTTCAGTGGCTACAAAATTCATGTAGTTGACCACGTTTTCGACCGCGCCATCGAACTTGGCCCGCAGCACCTCGTTCTGGGTGGCGATGCCCACTGGGCAGGTGTTCTTGTGGCAAACACGCATCATAATGCAGCCAAGTGTAACCAGAGGTGCGGTGGCAAAACCGAACTCCTCAGCCCCAAGGAGGGCTCCCACGACGACATCACGGCCGGTTTTGAGCTGCCCGTCTGTCTCGAGAATGACCCGGCTACGCAAATTATTGAGCAGTAATGTCTGGTTGGTTTCTGCGAGGCCAAGTTCCCAGGGTGATCCCGCATGCTGGATTGATGAACGCGGGCTGGCGCCTGTGCCTCCATCATGGCCGGAAATGAGAATGACATCCGCCTTTGCTTTGGCGACTCCTGCAGCAATGGTGCCGACACCTACCTCAGATACGAGTTTGACGTTGATGCGGGCATCCGTATTGGCATTTTTGAGGTCATGAATGAGCTCTGCCATGTCCTCGATGGAGTAGATATCGTGGTGTGGGGGAGGCGAAATGAGTCCGACGCCTGGAGTGGTGCCCCTCACTTTGGCAATTTCAGGTAGAACCTTATGACCAGGAAGTTCTCCACCTTCGCCAGGCTTTGCACCCTGGGAAATCTTTATCTGGATTTCACGTGAGTTGACCAGGTAGTGGCTTGTCACACCGAAACGACCGCTAGCCACTTGTTTGATAGCACTCTTTTTGGAATCTCCTTTTTCATTGGTCCAGGTGAAACGGTAGGGATCTTCCCCTCCTTCACCAGTGTTGGATTTACCTCCAAGCCGGTTCATGGCCACTGCGAGAGCCTCGTGTGCTTCTTTTGAAATGGACCCATAAGACATGGCACCCGTTTTGAAGCGCTTGACGATTTCCTCGACAGGTTCGACTTCTTCAAGGGGAATGGACTTTGCAGGATCAATTTTAAAATCCATCAATCCACGGAGCGTGCAGAGGCCCTTGGATTGCTCGTCGATGAGTTTGGAATACTGGCGGAACACTTCCATGTCACCGAGCTTGGTGGATTTCTGGAGTAGGTGGATCGCCTGTGGGCTGAACAGGTGACGCTCACCCTCGGCGCGCCACTGATAGACACCACCCGGATCGAGCGCTTCGTTTTCAGTTTCGCGCTCTTTGTAGGCGTCGTCGTGCCGGATTTTGACCTCGCGTGATATGACTCCCAAGCCAATGCCTTTGACGCGGGATGTGGTGCGTGTGAAATACTGGTCAATGACCTCGCCATTGAGTCCGATGCATTCAAAGATCTGGGCACCACGGTAACTGGCGACAGTGGAAATTCCCATCTTGGACATGGTTTTGACAACCCCTTTGATGGAGGCCTTGAGATACTTTTTGGTGGCATCTTCATGACTCATGTTAATTTCACCATCCTCGGTCATCTGGGCGAGGGTGTCGATGGCGAGGTAGGGGTTGATGACGTCGCAGCCATAGCCCAGGAGCACCGCAAAATGATGAACTTCACGGGGTTCTCCGGATTCGAGAACGATGGAAACCTTCGTGCGTGTTCCCTGGCGGATCAGGTGGTGATGCAAACCGGCAACAGCGAGTAGTGCTGGAATAGGTGCCTGCTTGTCATTGATTCCGCGATCAGAGAGGATGAGAATGTTGTCTCCATGAAGTATGGCGGCGTCTGCTGCCTTGAAGAGTTTGTCGAGAGCTTGCTTGAGCGAATCACCGGACAGTTCCTCAATGTCTTCCGTGTTGGTGGAAACGTCAGGATGATCAACATGTCCAGGCAGCTGACCTGCAGCGAGACCGGCCTCTTCCTTTTCAGGGATGTAGAGAATTGGAAGTGTTTCCGACTGAAATCCCTCCAGATTGATATCACGCAAGTTGGCTAGTTCGTTGTTGTCGATGATGGGGCTTTCAAGCCTGATCATGCGGCAGTTTTCCGGCCCGGGGTGGAGGATGTCATTTTCAGAGCCAACAAAGGTGACACTGGAGGTGATGAGCTCTTCACGAATCGGGTCGATGGCAGGGTTGGTTACCTGGGCAAAGAGTTGCCTGAAGTAATTGTAGAGCAATTGGGGTTTGTCCGATAATACAGCGATGGGAGTGTCATTACCCATGGCCCCCAGTGGTTGGTTGCCTGTTTCTGCGGATGGTGCTAAAATCTGGCGCTTGTCCTCAAAGGTGTATCCAAAGGCACGGTTGCGCTGAATGAGGTCGTGCCCAGTGATTGTTGGCTTGGCTTCACCCTTGGCCAGATCTGCGAAAAAGACGCGGTTGCTCTCCAGCCATTCGCTGTAGGGTAGTTTTTGCGCAATCTCCTCCTTGACCTCGGCATCGTCAACAATGCGACCTTTTTTCGTGTCCACAAGGAACATGCGCCCCGGCTCAAGACGTCCTTTCTTGACGACGGTGGCCGGATCGACTTTGAGCACGCCCACCTCGGAAGCCATGATGACCAGGTCTTCGTTGGTGACGTAGTAGCGTGATGGACGCAAACCATTGCGGTCAAGAATGGCGCCAATGCAGATGCCATCACAGAATGCGATCGAAGCGGGGCCGTCCCATGGTTCCATGAGAGTGGCATTATACTCATAAAATGCCTTTTTGGTCCCAGTCATGTGTTGATGGTTTTCCCATGGTTCGGGGATCATCATCATGATTGCCTCGGGCAAGGTGCGTCCGGAGAGTACGAGGAACTCAAGGCAGTTATCAAACATCGCTGAGTCAGATCCGTCCTCTCGGATAATGGGAAGGATTTTGTCGAGATCTTTGCCCAGAACTCCGCTTGAGAGTAGCTTCTGACGTGCTTGCATCCAATTGGCATTGCCACGCATGGTGTTAATTTCACCATTGTGGGACATGTAGCGGAAAGGCTGGGCTCGCGGCCAGCTTGGGAAAGTGTTGGTGCTAAAGCGCGAGTGCACGAGAGCCATGGCGGATTCCATATCCTCGTGTTGAAGATCAGGGAAATAGTCCTTGAGCTGCCATGTCGTTAGCATGCCCTTGTAGACGATCGTGCGGGCAGAGAGGGTTGCGGTGTAAAATGCATCCGAACCACTGGTAGTGCAGTAGCGAACAGCCTGTGAAGTACGGCGACGAATGACATAGAGCTTGCGTTCGAAATCCAGGTCGTCGGCGATATTGTCAGGGCGGGCGATGAAAATTTGCTTCATCCTGGGCTCGCACTCACGCGATGCCTTGCCGAGTATGTTGCTGTTTGTGGGAACATCGCGCCAACCGAGGACCGTCAAGCCCTCCTTTTCGACAGTTTTCTCATAAGTGCTGACGGCGTCAGCACATTCCTGCTCTTCTTTGGAGAAGTTGACAAAACCCACGGCATACTGACCCTCGTCAGGCAAATCGAAATCCAGCTCAGCGGTAACGGTTTTGAAAAACTTGTGGGGCAACTGAAAAAACAAGCCGGCGCCATCACCCGTTGCCTCGTCAAAGCCGCATCCTCCACGGTGATCCATGCAGACATTCATGTCCAGGGCCCCCTTGATGATGTCGTGAGATTTCTTGCCTTTCAGGTGGCAAAGAAATCCAACTCCGCATGAGTCGTGCTCATGGTCGGGGTCGTAGAGACCCTGAGCTGGAGGCAATCCGTTGATCATAGTTGATTTGGTATGTTTGGTTGACATAATTGGCTTTTATCTGATGTGTAAATGGGTCCTGTTAGCCCGTCACGGTGATGGTGTGACATCTTCCGGGGATGATCCTACTGCTTTTTCAAGATTGCTGCAGCTTGCCTGGGGGCATGATCAAGTCTTGGAAGGGGTGCACAGTCTTATAGGTTAATATAAGCTCTCTGCAACAATTTGGTCTAAAAAAACGCGCAAGTATAGACGAAATACAATTATGACACGGCAAATGGCGAGCAAGGCACTTTCGATCCCGAAAGCATGCGTTTTTTTAGGGAAAACAAGTGCTTTTTATGGGAAACACTTGCCTGCAAGCTTTGACTCAGCTTGATTGGCCGGCATGAAGATTCTTGTCGTAGGAAAGGGTGGGCGTGAACACGCCTTGATTGGTGCCTTGAATGATTCGCCTGTAGATACTGAAATCTACTGTTTCCCCGGAAGTGACGCCATTGAGGCACTTGCCAAAAGTGTTCAGGTGGATGGGCTTCACGAGCTCATCGATTGGATGAAGGGGCATCATATTGATCTCTGTGTAGCGGGTGAAGAAAGTTACCTCGTCAAGGATGAGGGGCTGGCAAACATGTGTGAACAAGCGGGTATTCCGTGCTGGGGGCCTCACAAGCAATCTGCCCAGCTCGAGGCCAGCAAGGAGTTCGCCAAGGCATTCATGTTACGTCACGGCATACCCACCGGTGCGGCCACGGGCTGTGCGGATATTGGTGAGGCCCGCGCTGCAATCAATGGCCGGTATCCCACGGTGTTGAAATTTGATGGTCTGGCAGCCGGTAAGGGGGTCGCTGTTTGTGGCACCGAGGAGGAGGCTGAAGAGTTTCTCAATGAGGTGCTCGTGGAGCGCAAATTCGGTGCTGGTCGTCTTCTGGTGGAGGAATGCCTCACCGGGCCTGAAGTTTCCATTTTTGCAGCGGTCTCGGACTCGCAATATCAAATTTTCACTCCAGCCAGGGACTACAAGCGTATCGGCGACAATGATGAGGGCCCCAATACCGGGGGGATGGGGGCGGTGGCCAGCCGACAGTTGATCGATTCCGAGACGCTTTCTGTAATCGAGGAAACGATAGTCAAGCCCACCGTGGACGGCTTGGTTGCAGATGGTTTGCCCTACCGTGGCTATCTCTATTTCGGTCTGATGCTCACTGCGGAAGGCCCCAAAATCATTGAGTATAACTGCCGTTTCGGGGATCCGGAATGCCAGGCAGTGATGCCGCTTGTCAAAGGGGATATTGCGAGCTTTTGCCTGGCTGCAGCGCAGGGTGAGATGAAGCCTGAGTTGCTGAGTTTCGACGAGGGCTGGAGCGTTTGCCTGATCCTTGCCAGTGCCGGTTATCCGGCAAGCTCACGCAGTGGCGATGTGATTTCAGGGCTTGGCGATGTTGTCAACGCCCGGGTCTATCATGCGGGAACAAGGCGCAATGCCGCCGGGGATTGGGAGACCAACGGTGGGCGCGTGATAGCCATTGTGGCGGGCGGTCAGGACCGTTTGAGTGCTGTTGGTGCTGCCTACGAGCAATTGGCAAGGGTCAGCTTTGATGGGGCGCAGAGCCGAACAGATATCGGTCGCCTCCACTTCGAAGCTTGAGCAGCTTCCCCGGTCCGCAGGGTAGGCCGGGTATTTATTGTTATCGCTTAACATCTTTGGCAAAAGTACACAGAAAAAGGGGCGCAATCTTTGGTTGCGTCCCTTTTTGAGGTGTGTAGCACGCAGCTACGAGCCCAGGCAAGAATGCTAGGACTTGTAACGAAGGCGCTTCTTGTGACGATTTGCCTTCATGCGCTTTTTGCGCTTATGCTTGCTGATTTTTGTCTTACGACGTTTTTTGAGACATCCCATGGTTTTGGTATCTTGAGTTTAGGTTGATTTGGTATGAGGAATTTTGGAGAAAAGGTTTTTCAGGGGACGATTTTTGAGAGCGGATACTCAATGATGCCCTCTGCGCCGAGCTCCTTGAGGTCGGGGATGAGGTGGCGGGCAACAGCATCCTCGATAATGGTTTCAACGGCTACCCAGCCATCTTCTGCAAGGTGAGAGACCGTTGGACGGCGGAGGGAAGGTAGTTTCTCGAGCACATCTTGCAAGGATTTTTCCGGAAGATTCATCTTCAGGCCCACTTTTCCACGCGCATGCAGGGCGGCTTTGAGCATCAGCACCATGCGGTCCATTTTCTGTTTCTTCCACTCGTCATCATAGGATGCCTGGGAGGCATAAAAGTGGGGGAATGAAGTAAGCAGGGTATCGACGATACGGAGGTCATTGGCGCGCAATGAGGCCCCGGTTTCGGTCACGTCGACGATCGCATCGACAAGATCTGGAACCTTGACTTCCGTGGCGCCCCAAGAATACTCAACATGAGCATTCACATTGTTCTTTTTGAGGTAGTTAAGAGTAATTTCTACGCCTTCAGTAGCAATGCGTTTTCCTTCCAGATCCTGCACGGATTGTATCGGTGAATCCTCGGGAACCACCAATACCCAGCGAGTGGGACGAATTGTGGCACGGGAGTAGGGAAGTTCGGCAAGATCAACAAGGGATTCAGCATGTGTACTGGCCCAATCCAAGCCGGTGATACCGCAATCGATGAAGCCTGTGGCAAGGTAGCGGCCTATTTCCTGAGCACGGATCAGGTAAATATCCAACTCCCCATCATCCGAATCGGGGCGTAAACCCCGCGATGATGTGTAGATATTGTATCCCGCTTGCTCAAGCAGCTTGATCGTTGGATCCTGCAGAGAGCCCTTTGGGAGCGCTATTTTAAGTTTTTGGGACATTTCCTTGAGCGTAGAACAGACGAGTCAAGTGTGACCGGCGGGCGGTTTGTTTAGCGACAAAATGGCAAGAATCAACGCGAAATTTTGCTTTTGGTCATAATAATGGATTCTGCGATCAACTTGCAGGCACAAAAACCTACAATTCATACCAGTTTGACATGATTCATGCTTGCCGAATCCTGACTTGGTGTAGATTCTCCGCGCGTGATTATTACCGATTCTCTAGTTAAGTCTGCCAATGAGGCCAGAGGCCTTGCCATCGATGCTGTTCACGCCTGTTCCTCTGGACATTTGGGCTTACCTCTAGGCTGTGCCGAGATGGGGGCTGTTCTATTTGGCGATGCTGAAAACGGGCTCAATTTCAATCCTGATGCACCTAAGTGGATCAACCGTGACCGTTTTATTCTCTCTGCAGGTCACGGGTCCATGTTTCTCTACAGCTGGTTGCATATTTCCGGTTTCGCCGTCTCGCTACAGGACGTCAGGGATTTTCGCAAGCTGCATAGCATCACTCCCGGACACCCTGAATACGATGAGACCCCCGGAGTTGAAGCTACCACTGGCCCTCTGGGTCAGGGTGTTGGCAATGCGGTAGGCTACGCTCTCAGTGGAAAGCATGCAGCTGCCCGCTACAACACGGATGAGCATGCTATTTTTGACCATCACATCGTCGCACTTGCCGGAGACGGCTGTCTTCAGGAAGGCGTAGCAAGGGAGGCAATTGCCTTCGCGGGCCACAACAAGCTCGACAACCTGATACTCATATACGACAGCAATGATGTCACGCTGGATGCCATGGCTGAGGTAACCCAGGGTGAAAACACGGAGCAGTATTTTGCTTCTCAAGGCTGGGACGCGGTGACGATTGACGGCCATGACCTCAATGCGGTCTCCAAGGCGCTTCACGTCGCGAAAGCAGACGACAACGGCAAACCCAAGGTCATTATTGCCAGGACAGAGATCGGCCGCGGCATTCCCGAGGTTGCAGGCACAGCCAAAGGGCATGGTGAGAGTGGCGCTAATTTCGCCGAGTCGGCGCGCCGTGGACTGGGCCTGCCCGAGGAGACATTTTATGTTTCAGAGCAAACCAGGGAGTATTTTGCAAATCGGAAAAAAGCCGGTCAGGCGGCGTTTGAAGCCTGGAATGAGAAATATAAGGCCTGGCGTGCGGCCAATCCGGAACTTGCCGAGGAATTGACAGTGGCCCTATCGAGATCAATACAAAGTGATTTGCTCGATCAGATTCCTGAATTCGCGCCGGACTACAGCAATGCTACCCGTGCTGCTGGCGGAGATGTGATCCAGGCGGTCGCCAAGGCCCTGCCCTCGCTCATCACAGGATCTGCCGATCTCTATGGCTCCACGAAGAATTACATCAAGGAGGCAGGAGACTTTGGGCCAGAGAATTTCGCAGGTCGCAATATCTGGTACGGTATTCGTGAACATGCCATGGGCGCCATTTCCAATGGTCTGGCTTACGACGGTTTATTTCGGCCATCCTGCGCCACTTTTGCTGTTTTTGCCGATTATTTGCGCCCATCCATTCGCCTTGCGTCACTCGCCAAGTTGCCTGTGACATATATTTTCACCCACGATTCTGTGGGGGTGGGCGAGGACGGGCCTACCCATCAGCCTGTCGAAACAGTCAGTGGTTTGCGTGTTGTTCCAGGTTTGGATGTTTTCCGGCCTGCTGATCCCGAGGAAACTGCTGGAGCCTGGGCTGCAGCCATGAACCGGGGTGATGGCCCCAGTGCGCTGTTCCTTACCCGCCAGACAGTGCCAACCTACAGCGAGGCTTCTG
>CAYXEC010000018.1:0-30688 GCA_964463855.1 uncultured Verrucomicrobiales bacterium
GAGGTTATTGAGTTTGTTTTTGAAGAAGAAGTATGCGGCGAGAGACGGGATTGCGGTCACCAGCCCCCACAGAGTGGTCAGCAGCGCAACAGAGATATCACCGGCAAGTGCCGACGGATCTGCCGAGCCATCCCCGCTGGCGAGAGTGCCGAACGCACCCACCATACCAAGCACCGTTCCAAAAAGGCCCATCATCGGAGCTGCCTGGGCAATGAGTGAGATGTAGTTGATGAGGGTCATGCTCTTGCGGTTTTCGTTGATGGTAAAATCCGCAATGGCATCCTCCACGTAATCACGGCCAAGATCCTCAGGGTGACGCGCATCAACGTTGGGTAGCGCGTAGGCCATCATCCGGCCAAGATAACTTGGATGGGATGCGCCCAACTCGATAGCGGAACGAACACGGCAGTTGATCATGTGATCCATGAGTCCAGCCTTCAGATCGTCAGGAACAAACTTTGCTCGCGTCAGGTTCATGAAGTTGAACACGCAAAGTGCGATCAGACAGAGGATGAGTAAACCGATGAGAATCATCGGCCAGCCACCGTCCAGGACATATCGCTGCAGCACACTCGCTTCCGCGGCAAACAGAGAGGGTGAGGATAGCAGCGCTACAGAAGTGGCGAGTGCTGTGGTTTTAAAGAAACGATTAGAAGTCATATTCATAGTTTTCATGAGCTGAGTGTATCAATGGGCTTGCATGGTTTGGCGGAGTGGGGACACAACTTGTTTCACAGAGACATCGTTACAAAAACCCTGATTTTCGAGTCATCATTCATAACGTTGTTCATGCCAAATTTTGCATCTATTACCAGCTGTCTGCAAACCATGTGCAACAGCTGCAATTCTGCTAAGCCATATCAATGAGTAAAGAAGGAAATTACAAAAAACACCCTAGCGCATAAGGATGGCAGTCGCCACCTCATAAAAAACCGACATCATTCCCAAGTATGAGAACTGTCCGGCATGAGCAGGTTTTCAGCCCTAGGAGCACTCACCTCTTGACTTGGCATGACTCAGGCATTACCCCACCTGCACATCTGCTTGCGCTAGATTGCATGATGACAGGCACCTCTAAACTGTGCGTCATCAACCAAGCATCAAAGGGTCCATAGTACAATGGATAGTATAACGGCCTCCGAAGCCGTAGATCCAGGTTCGACTCCTGGTGGACCTACCATTCAATCTGCACTTTGTTCAGACAGCTGAGCGTCGAACGCCTTCCAGCACTCGATAAAACCACTGGCAAAATCTTCGGGCCTGACCCCGACCCAGGCACGGACCTCCTCGAGACAGAACCACTGCCCTGCCTCCACTTCGCTGCAAGGAAACCTTACAGCTCCATCGTGGCGCGCCAGATAGAGTTTGACGTGCTCCCAGCCTGTTCCGGCACAGGCCTTGATACTGGCAATCTCCTGAAGCTCTTCACTGACAACTCCAAGCTCCTCTTCCAGCTCGCGTATCGCCGTCTCCCGATAACCCTCTCCAGCATTAAGGTGCCCCGCTGCACTTGAATCCCAAACCCCCGGGTGCCTGTCCTTGAGGCGTGAGCGTTTCTGCAGAAAGAGCTCCTTGCGTTTGTTAAAGACGAAAATGTGTACCGCACGATGCAGCAGATCTTGCTGGTGCACTGCATCCCGTGTCTGCTGACCTGTGACCTGATCCTCTTCATCAACGACATCAAACAACTCCCCACCATGCTGTGGGTGCTCTTTGAGCGGATGGTCATCATAATACCGCGCGAGCTCCACCCATTGTTCAAGGCTGATTTCCTCTGCCCTCGCAGACACACTGACACCGATCAAGGCGGCGGCCCCTTCCCACGATCGGCCAACGGGCATTTGCTTGCGCACTTGTTTTCTTCGTTGCGCAAAACCACGCCTGATGAGCTCATCAAACAGGCGGGCATCGTAGACGGGCAAATCCTGTGGTCTCGGATCGCAAACCATCACCGTCGAATCGATCAGGGGCCTGGGAAAGAATGCCTGCGGCGGGATCGTCTTCAGTGGCCGGCTGACCCACTCACTCTGCATACGGAGAGAAAGCACACCGTAGGCTTTGGTTCGGGGCTCGGCAATGATCCTGTCAATGAACTCTTTTTGGAGCATGAGCACCGCTTTACACACAGGCGACGGCTGCTTCATGAAATTTCGCATGATCGCACCTCCCGCTGAATAGGGCAAATTACCCAGCAGTTTAACAGGCTGATACTTGAACAACGGGCGAATATCGAAGCGTGCACCATCCTGATGATGGACCTCCACCTTGTCATTGCTCTCGTATCGCCTCTGAAGCCCCTCCGCAAGACGCGCATCAAATTCCACCAAAATCACACGACGTGCACGATCCACCACATGCTCTGTCAACGCACCGGTGCCAGGACCCACCTCAACCACCGTATCTTCTGGCCTGATTTGAAGCTGCTGGACAATCCACTGTGCCACATTCTGATCGACCAGAAAATTCTGCCCTAGCTTCTTGGAGGGAATGACCCCCATGGCTTCAAGACGTTGTTTGATTTCACCCTGATTCACTGCAGCCATGAGAACCGCGGGAGCCATAAATAGCAATACTTGACACTGAAAACTTCACACGGGAGACTAGCTTGGTGACATTGGCATCAAAAATCACTCTCGGCCGCCTTTTTTGCGCACCCGTGTTTGCCGTTCTGGCCATCTATTATGGTGAGAGTGTTAAAGCCGGACAAGCCAATGAGAGCCTTCGTTGGTGGGCTGTGGGTGTATTCATCTTCGCTTCCCTCAGTGATGGTATTGACGGATACATTGCGCGACATTTCAACCAGCGTAGCAAGTTCGGAGCCTTCATAGATCCTCTGGCAGATAAAACCCTGCTTTTAACAGGTATTGTTTGCCTGACCTTCATCCCCTGGGGCGAGGGATGGTATATTCCCATCTGGTTCACCGCACTTATGATCGCCAGAGACATCATTATCATTGTCGGGATCTGGATTCTGCACTATTTCAACTCCCACGTACCCATCAAGCCTCACTGGACTGGCAAAGTATGCACCTTCACCCAGATGTTGCTACTGGGATGGGTCATGCTAAAAGTCATTCCCTTCTCTCCCATTTACCCCACGATCCTGGCCACCGTTTTCACCATTTGGTCTGGCGTGGAGTACTTCCGCCAAGGACTCCACATGCTCCACGAACACCATCAGGCGGAGTAGCCCCGAAAATCTCTTTCATTCACCCATTTCAACAATGCCCACTGTAGCCATTGTCGGCCGACCCAATGTCGGCAAATCCGCCCTCTTCAATCGCTTGGCTGGCCGGCGCATTGCCATTGTCCATGACCAGCCAGGCGTAACGCGTGACCGTATTTCCGCGCCCTGCAGTGTCAGCAAGTCACCATGCACCATTATTGATACCGGGGGTATTGGCGCGACCCTGGATGATAATTTTGGAGATGCCGTCAGCACTGAGGCTGACATTGCCATGCAAACTGCCGACCTCATTCTCTTTGTCGTGGATGCCAAGGATGGGGTCACGCCCATTGACCAGGCACTCGCCCAGAAACTGCGCCGATCCAAAGCTCACGTGCAACTCATCATCAACAAGGCCGACAACATCAAGCAGGACCAACTGAGTGGCGATTTCGCATCATTGGGATATGGTGCCGGCCTGACAGTATCGGCAGAACTGGGAAGAAACATGAACCGCATCGCCGATGCTATTGATGCTGTGGTCATTCCCATTAACCGCGAAATCGAGGCCGCCGAGCAAGAGGTGCAGCGCGAGGGCCTCAAGATTGCCATCGTGGGCAAACCCAATGCCGGTAAATCCTCTCTGGTCAACGCGATCCTCAAGGATGATCGCACGATTGTCTCAGATGTAGCCGGAACCACTCGGGACGCTGTCGATATCCCCTATGAATTCATGGGGGAGCTACACACGCTTATTGACACAGCCGGCATACGTCGGCGCACCAAGATGGATTCCTCGGTAGAGGTTTTCTCAGTGATGCGTGCCGAGAGATCCATACGCCGTGCCGATATCTGCCTGCTCGTGGTTGATTGCGCGGAGGGAATATCCGCCCAGGACCGTAAAATTGCCCGCATCATACAGGGCGAGAACAAACCCTGCCTCATTGTTCTCAACAAATTTGATCTCTATCACCCCTCGGCCCCCAAAAATGTTCGTCTTGAAGAAGCGACCAAACACATACGGACTGAACTTTTCTTCCTCTCCTACGCCCCCTATGTGTGCGTTTCAGCGCTCAAGAAACAATCCATTGGGCTCATCTTCAGTAAAATTGCTGAAATCCGCAAACATGCCCAGGAGCCCATTACCACAGGTAAACTTAATCGCTTTCTGTCCCTTGCGTTTGAGAAAAAGCCCCCACAAGCCAAGAAGGGCAAGAAGCGGCTCAAACTCCTCTATGCCACGGCCGCAGTCAACGATCGCTACAAGGCCATCCCTGTGCCCATCTACATCCTCTTCGTCAACGACAAGCGGCTCATGCAGGAGAATTACGAGCAATACCTCACCAACCGGCTGCGCGAGGACCACCCCTGCCCCGGCATTCCCATCACCTTCTCGGTGCGGTCCAGAAACTCCTCAGATGAGAGGCCACGTAAAAAGTGATAATCATCAAGCCAACACCTGGCGCTTGTCAGTGGCTTGGATGAACTCCCCAAAGCGCCAAAAGGCAAATTTACCCGTGAAATCCTTGACGCTGACCGCTCTCAGGTAGATTAACAGGTGTAGCGTTTTTCTATCTCCATGGACAATAAGCAAGCTCGAGTCGGAATCATCATGGGCAGCCAGTCGGATTGGCCCACCCTGGAACATGCAGCGCGAACCTTGAGCGACTTCGGCGTCGCATGGGAATCGCGCGTGGTCAGTGCTCACCGCACACCCAAATTGCTCTACGATTATGCAGAGTCGGCTGCTTCCCGCGGTATCCAGTGCATCATCGCCGGTGCGGGTGGAGCAGCTCACCTTCCTGGAATGGCATCAGCCATCACAACCATACCTGTTCTGGGAGTACCGGTGAAATCACGCACTCTCAATGGCGTTGATTCCCTGCTATCCATCGTGCAGATGCCAGCGGGCATCCCCACCGCCACCTTTGCCATTGGTGATGCAGGAGCTGTCAACGCAGGTCTCTTTGCCGTCTCCATGTTGGCTGCAACAGGTGACACAGAGCTGGCAGAAAAGCTCGCCACCTTCCGTGAATCACAGCGGGAAAAAATTGAGTCGGGAACCCTTCCCCAGATGGAGGACCTTCAGTCCGAGTAAGCATGAGCCAAAGTTCCCAAACCTGCGTTGGTGTTCTCGGCGGTGGTCAGCTCGGCCGGATGCTTGCACTCGAAGCACGCCGAATGGGGTTCCGGGTCATTCAATGGACTGGTGGCGACACATCAGGTGCTGCCAAGCTCGCGGATGAGGCGATGACTGCTTGCTTCGATTGTGAGGATACCCTCGAGAGGTTCATCAGTCTCTGTGATGTGGTAACCGTGGAGTTTGAAAATATTCCAAGCGAGCTGCTTGAAAAAGTCTCTGCCCGCTTGCCACTCATGCCTGGAGTGCGTGCTGTCTCCATATGCCAGAACCGCGAGCTGGAAAAATCCTTCCTTTCTGAAAACGGCATACCGACTGCAAAATTCCGCCTTGTTGACAATGCCCAAGAGCTGGAAAGCGCCCTTCGGGAGATCCCCGGGGATGTGATCCTCAAAACCGTTGAATCCGGATATGACGGCAAGGGCCAGATGATGGTGCCCGATGGTCCTGATCGCCCCAGTGCAGCAGAAATTTGGCAAGCATTTGACGGTGGTCGTGCCATTGTGGAAAAGAAGATCGATCTTGCCGCGGAGCTATCAGTAATGGTCGTACGCTCTCAAAGCGGCGATGTGGTCACCTACGACCCGGCGGAGAACGTGCACCGCAATCACATTCTGGACACCTCCACAGTTCCCGCCCGCATGCCAGACTCGCTCACTGAGGAAGCAAAATCCGTTGCCACCCGGGTTGCCGAGGCACTCGACTACGTGGGGGTTTTAGGCGTCGAATTTTTCCTCGACCAAAGCAATACACTACTGGTCAATGAAATGGCTCCTCGCCCGCACAACTCCGGCCACCACACACTCGATGCCTGTGAAACATCCCAGTTCGAACAGCAGTTGCGAGCCATCTGCGGTCTGCCACTGGGCAGCACACGCATGCTCAAACCTGCTGTGATGTGGAACTTGCTCGGTGACATCTGGCCCTCTGCCACAACAGCGCCTGACTGGTCCCCCATCTTGAGCACCCCGGGAGCCAAGCTGCACATCTATGGCAAGTCGGAAGCACGCGTTGGCAGGAAAATGGGGCATGTCACTTTTCTGGCAGACACCATCGAGGAAGCCATGTCACATGCCCAGGCATGCATGAAGGCATACTCCTGGGACTGAAAGACAGAGCCACATGACTTCATGTGCGTGCAACTCCCAAACACACCATAAGAACTCATGTCCTTGCTTGAAGTTGCCAACCTCACTACACGGTTCCATACCCGCAATGGGGTCGTGCATGCCGTGGAAGATGTCTCCTTCTCTGTGGAAAAGGGACAAACCGTCGGCATTGTGGGCGAATCCGGTTCAGGCAAATCCGTTACCTGCTACTCACTGGTCGGGCTCATCCCCCAGCCCCCCGGCAGGATCCACTCGGGAACAGCCGTCTTTGACGGCATTGACCTGCTCAGGGCAGAGCCAAAGCTCTTGCGCCGCATCAGGGGCAAACGCATCTCGATGATCTTCCAAGACCCGATGACCTCACTCAACCCCTACTTGAAGATCTCCACCCAGCTGACCGAGCCCCTGGAAATCCACGAGGGCATCAAAAGCAAGAATGCCTTGCACCGTGCAATTGATGCTTTGGCAGAGGTGGGCATTGCGGAACCCGAAAAACGCATTCATGCGTATCCACATGAATTCTCAGGCGGCATGCGCCAGCGTGTGATGATAGCAATGGCACTCATCACACGCCCCGAGCTCCTTATCTGTGATGAACCCACAACCGCCTTGGATGTCACCGTGCAAAAGCAAGTGCTCGATCTCATCAGGGAGCGCCAGAGAGAGCTCGACACAGCGGTGATCCTCATCACCCATGATCTTGCTGTCGTCCACCAGACTTGTGATCTGGTTAATGTGATGTATGCTGGCAGGCTTGTCGAACGCGCAGAGACGAGGACTCTTTTTGAAAACCCTCTGCACGCATACACCCGTGCACTCATGAAGAGTATTCCTGCCACCCACTCCAAAGGGGAAGCTCTCTACACCATACCGGGAACACCACCCGATTTATCTGACCCTCCTGCGGGCTGTGCATTCCGCGCGCGCAACACACTGGGAGATGCCTCCATGTGCATCGCAGACGCCCCCCCCGAGCTGCGTGAAATATCTCCCGGGCACTATGCCCAGAATTGCCCCGGCTGCCTGAGCAGATCGTGACACAGCTTCGGGACACCACCCTTACCCGCTAGCTGCGTTTTTCGCCTTGAGTCGTCCCCAACCCGGCTATTTGGATGACCTCGAACTCGTCTTTCATCCAGTCAATGTTTGTCGTTGTAATGATTTTTTGAGCTTTCACAGGCAGCGCCGTCATAAGGGCGTTACGTCGCTCAGGATCGAGTTCACCGAAGATATCATCGAGCAGATAAACAGGCATTCGCCCAGTTTGGCTGTGAAGCAATTCCCCCTGCGCCAGTTTCAGAGCCAGCGCCATGGTTCGTTGCTGTCCCTCACTGGCAAAATCTGCAGCGGCCATACCGTTAATGGTGAGGTGAAGTTCATCCCGATGTGGACCCACCACAGTCTGCCCAACGCGACGCTCCCGCTCAGCTGTCATCTCAAGACTTATTGCCAGATCATCCCCTGATCCACATACATAGGCTATTGCCACACGTTCATCGCATGCACTAACCTGATGCTGCGCACGCACGGTTTCAGGATTGAGCATTTCCACGAGCCTGGCACGTGCCGCAGAAATAAACTCACCATGCTTGATGAGCAGCTCTGTGTATGCAGCCAACTCAGGCCCTCTCAATAACCGGTCCTTGAGCAGCAGGTTTCGTGCCTTGAGCACACGCTGATAACGATTCAAATGGTCTCGGTAGGCAGGGTCGAGCTGACACCCTATGAAATCCAGATAGCGTCGCCTCACACGCCCTGATCCACGCACGAGTTCGAGATCGTCATTGCCCATCCACACGACCAGACCCCCCATCTTCAAATAGTCACTCTGCCTGGAGATCGCCTCGTCATCCACTTTCATTTCCATACCCCTGCGGGACCCAAAGCTCACGTGGAGCTCAGCTCCCCAGGCTTGACCCGCAACACCAAAGCCAGATTGCTCAACCTGAACGATTTTACCCAAGCGGTTGCTACGTGGTGATTGCAACCTAACCAATACACACACCGCTTCCAGGATGGAGGTTTTTCCGCGTGCGTTCGGACCGACAATGACCACCCCGGACTCTGGAAAATCCAATGCCAGCGCATCAAAGCACCGGAAATTCATCAACCGCAAAGAAGAAACCATGTGATGACTCAGGAGTGGTACTCTTTGGACTGCCAATACCAATCGATGGGGACATCAATATCGGGATGGATACTTTGATGAACAGGGCAGCTCAGTGCAGAGCTTTCGAGTATCTTCCTCTGAGGGTGATCTCCGGGAAGCGGCATGTCGATACGCACATCAAGGCGTGAGATCCTGCGCGGCAAACCCTCCGACATATGCTTTCTGACGGTAATGCTCATTCCCTCCAGATTGATATCCTTGCGTTCGGCCACAATGCCCATAATGGTGGCCATGCAGCTTCCAAGGGCAGTGGCTACCAGATCGGTTGGTGAAAACGATGATCCACGCCCGTTATTGTCTACAGGAGCGTCCGTTTTACATGTCGACCCTGATGGACCGTGAATAGTTTTGCATTGAAGCCCTCCTTTGTAATTAATCTTGATCTCTACCATCTTGTTCTCCCTTGTTTGTTGTAACTCCTTGAGCCTATTGCTCAGAAGGATCGTCTTCGGACAAGTCACTTGTCAATGCCGGTTTACTTTTAGCGAGCACTACCCGGAAACCATAGCGGTCGCTTGTCTTGGTTGACCTGACTGCGTTGCGGCTGGTGACATGAAGGTGCTTGGCCAGGTAGCTTCCCCAGTTCCCCCCTCGCAACACACCATACTCCCCATCCTCTGCGTAATCATCTGCCACCCACTCAGAGACATTTCCCGCCAAATCGTAAACCCCCAATGCATTCGGCGAAAACGAGCCAACAGGCGCTGTCTTTGCGTATCCGTCATCATAGTCCAAAAGAGTTCTATCACGGGATATGTCTTCAGCCTGGGAGGCAGACTTTCCTGCAAGGTTTCCGACCAGCTCGCCTGCATCCTCAGGAGGCCAGACACTTCCCCAGGGAAAAGTCTTATCTGCCATCAACTCACGTCGTGAGGGCAGATGGTTGGGATTATCCACCAAACCCGCCAACAAGCTCCACTCCAGATCCGTAAGCAGCCGGTATGTTTCGTCAGGGGAAATGAGCTCCGATAAACGCTCCTTTTCGGTCAACCACGCACAGAAAGCTGATGCATCCTCCCGAGAAACGTTAACAACCGGGTGATTGGGCCCCTGCTTGAATGAAGGCTGAGGACTAACGGGCTTCTTGGTGTCATGGCAAAAGGCAAGGTAATCGACCTTGCGCGTCTCCCACACCGAAACCAGCAAATCATCCGTCAGCGGCACGAGTTGCATACCGAGGCTGTTCGTCCACTCCTCCCCAAATACAACACTGTTGTTGCGCTGCATGGCAACCTGCATTCTCTTATGCTCCTTGCCCCCGAGTTCAAATTTTTCTGCATGCCGCCTGTAACCCTCCA
Organism: uncultured Verrucomicrobiales bacterium; assembly: GCA_964463855.1. Classification (GTDB taxonomy): domain Bacteria; phylum Verrucomicrobiota; class Verrucomicrobiia; order Verrucomicrobiales; family Akkermansiaceae; genus Oceaniferula. Next base: position 9,884 of record CAYXEC010000018.1, read on the forward strand.
TCGTTATGCCCACGGCATAAGACCCTGGCTTGAGATCCTCAATAACAAGTGGAGTCTCACCTGCATACTCATCATTGATTTGAACGGATGCCCCCTGAGGAACACTGACGACTTCCAGGGTGGCAAATGGTATGTTCATTACAGCCGTGGCAAACGGACGCCATTTTTTCTCTCTGGCTTCCGCAGTCATCCCAGGGCTCTGAAAGTTCGCCATCATCATGGGTACGATTTGCTGACTCTCCCTGAGATAACCCGCTTGCATTGCTGCGTGGCTCTGCCATTGGCAATAATCTTGCGCTGCCTCCCCAGAGACCAGCACGACCCACTTCCGGACTCCGTTCTCACTGTGTAAAAGCATTTGCACCGGATATTGTTTAGCGGTCTCCGCCTGAAAGCGTTTCCATTGATACTGCCGGACAAAACCACTACTCACGTGGTAACCATCCTTGGGTTGATACTTCACGCCAAAATTATCCACCCACTCTTCGTCTTCAACAGGCGGAGCATATACGGAGAGAATCTTCTCCACGGTAGTAGTTTTGTCAGCAGTGACATTACCCTCTACACGCTCATTGCGATATCCCTCCATCCTAAACTCAAATTCATAACGGTTGCCCGCAGCGATTTGGATATTCTTCAGTGGTGTAATCCCCAGGAAATTGCCATTCAGGTCATAGACCTCTGCTCCTTCCGGGTCACTGACCACTTTGATAAAGCCATAATCGGTTGAGGCCGGAGTCGCAGCTGATTGGTTACCGCGAAAAGGAAGACTCAATAAATCCTGAAAATGCCATACACCGGCAAGCACTGGAATGACCAAAAACAAACCGAGCCAGGCACCCGTTGCACGATTATTGGAGCGCAATCGCTGCCCTCGCTGCAGCCTGCTAAAACTCTCCACCAAGACAGGAGCGGTATTCACCAGACGCTTCGCAGCACGCGGTTCACAAATATCACAAATGAGTTGGTTGAGAGCCAACCAACGCTTTTTGTCAGTGGCGCCTGGCAATTCATCAGGCAGCTCGGGAAATTGCAAGCGGTCCTTTCCGGTTGCCATTTCATAGAGGACCTTGCCAAGACCATACACATCAGCCCTGGCTGAGCCCGGACCCTCCGGCGGGACAAAGCCCTCCGTACCTACAAACGTTCGCTGACCACGAGCGGCGACCAAGCCAATGTCGGCGAGTTTCGCCTTCCCCCCCACAAAAATGATGTTCGATGGCTTGATGTCCCGGTGTGCCAGCCCCTTGCTGTGGAGATGCGCGAGCGCATCGGCCAGCCTTAATCCCACTTCTATGACGGTGTCCGTTTTGATAGGCTTCCCATTTGCAGCCTTCAAGTCAGTGCGCAAATTGCGCGGCTCATACTCGACCGGGTTGAAGGCATCGCGCTCATGGACATCGTCCCCCAACTCCATGACGTAATAATAAAAGTCCCCCTGGCCTTTGTCCTTACTCCTGCCAACATGTAAGATATTAACCAGACCGGGGTGATCCCGGGAGATCGGTTCATACTTCAGAATGCCCTCGAATTCCCTCTCGAAACCAATCTCATCCTCAAAGTCCTCGCGACGAACAAGCTTCACCGCGCGCATGGCACCGGTGACGCCTCTCGCAAGCCATACCTCACCGTAGGAGCCTCCACCAATTTTGCGCAGCACCTCATGATCAGGTATGACTGGCTCTGGTCGGTTCTTACCCCTCATCGTCGTTCAGTCGGGCTAGCTCTTTCTTGAGTATTTTACCAACCCGGTGCTTTGCCAAATAAACCTGGGACATACTCACCCCAAGGCGATCTTGCACCTTGGAAGCATCCCACTCGCGGATGACATAACAGTCAAAGATTTGATACTGCATGGGCGAAACCTGTGACTTGACCCTCGCCAGCGCGGCATCGGCCAGGTTCTTTTTCCACTCCACCTCCCACAAACGCTCCAATGTCCCGCCCTGGGGATCCTCCATGCGCTCCACATAGGCAGTACGCTGACCATCATCATCCCATTCATTGATGTTCATGGCCGTGTCCTTCTTGCGTTTCCTGAACTGGTCGTTAATGCGCCAACGCGTCATATTCATTAACCATGATTTGAAGGAGCCCTTTTCAGGGTCATACATGTTTTTCTTACTCTGCTTGGCGATTGAGAGAATCGTCTCCTGCACCACATCAAAGGCCTCTTCTGACCTGAGACCCGCCTTTAATGCCACCGCATAGATGAGCTTCCAGTAGGTCTTGTAGAAATCATCCCATGTTCTCTGATCCTCCCAATTATCGAGTTTGGCGATTAGGCTCTTGCGCGTCTGCGCATAGGCAGACGCAAGCTTATCATCATCTTTATCATCCTCGGCCATCACAGAGCTTCTATAACACAGCAGTATGAACAATCCACAAGCAATTATCAAACCTGTGTCGGATTTAAGATCTTGGCTATTATCAACAAAAGCGAACCTTGCGAAAATCCATTTACAAGTATTCAGGTCCAACCCTAGAATCCGATGATTACATTAATGCATTCCTTGATTGCATTAAATCGTAATCTTCTCGCATTTTTCCCTCCCCTTACTCACCCCACAAAACCCCACTGCCAGCGAAGCCATGGATTATCATGACCAAACCAACCCCGCCGAACAGGTCGAAAGAATTCGCGACATCCTCATCGGACCTGACTTGCAGCTCGCTAACAAGCGCATCCAAGAACTTGAAAACTCGCTCCGTGAGAGCACCGAGGCACTGGGCCTCAAGATCAACCAACAATTGGAGCGTACCGAGCAACAGCACAAGGCTCTGCAAGACGACCTCCAGGTTGTGACCGAACACATTCGGCATCAATTACAGCAGGAAAGTGTCACCCGTGGACTGCAAATTAACGATCTGGTCAGCAAACTCGATGAAGCGGCCAGCCAGATGAGCCAGCTCAACCAGAGGCTGTCCAATGATGAGAGCGGTCAGAACCAGGCCATATCCCGCCAGCTAGAAAACCTGAGTGCTGAGATGACGTCCCGCATCGATGCTCATTCGCGCCAAATCATGGAACACATGCACCGCGAAATCCAGCAGTGGAAGCACCGCATGGATCAGCAAATCTCTGCTCTCAGCGAGCAGAAAGTCGATCGGGATGAGCTCGGCAACCGCCTGGCACGCATTGCCAGCGCCGCCATGGGAGACTCCACCACAACCGCACCCAAGATCAGCTCCAGCGGCTACAAAGGGCCCTCCATACCAAGACCTAACCTTGGGTCTCTGACCGGGATCAATCCAGCAAGTGATCCACCCCAAAGCTCTCTCTCCTCCAGCATGGATTCCTCATCACGAGATCCTCATGGTTTACCCAACCTCAGCAACCCGGACATTTTCTCCGGAGCTGACGACAAGAACAATATCTAATTGGCATGCCCAGCCAATGATTGCGACACAGCCCATTCTTTAAGTCCCTTACCTTTTCGTTATTTAAAGTGTCTCCGAAGCCAGTCATTTTTACTAGCAGTGACAAGTCCAAACAGGCATCGGCACCTGCTCGCGAAGCAGCTGTCAATAGAGCCTCACTCACATCTCCTTTTCCAGATCTCGGATCCCTCAGAGAGCGCTGGAAGTCACAGCACTTCAGCGAAATCCCTGAAATGCCACTAACCAAAGCGGCCGGTGCAGAGCCGGGAGGCTCCGCTGCTGGCAACCCCAGCAAATCAGGAACACTGCCGGAATTGCCACCAGTCAGGCCCATGGCGGCGATGGTATCAAGCAGCCTTGAAGAGGAAACCGATATTGCGGCAGCAAATGAACTCTCCGAGCTGAGCCCCCTGCCAACACGAGCAGCCGCTTCTGGCAAATCCACCCACGAGCAGGAAGATCTCCATTGGGAGCCAGAAATCGGCTACCCCATCCCGTCAGGGCCAGCGCGCAAAGAACCGATTACAGACACCACGGGCTTGGACCAAGCACAGCTTCAAGACACCCCCCGCACGGTATCGCCTTTTAAGGAATCAGATCTGGTTGCCAAGATCCGGCAGGGTGCCGTAGTGACTCATGCAGAGCCTAAGAGTGCCGCTCCAGAAAGCTCGCGCCGGGCAAAACGTGATGAGACATCCACTCCTTTTGCAGAAATTCCGGACCAATACGCCAACGAGGACACTCCCACCGAATACACCGACAAAGATTTACAAGAGGCTCTACTCCCCCTCATTGAGCCCAGTATTGATCATTTTTTCTTCACGCCCCAGCACGGTATTCACCACTATCTTGAACCACTTTTACGCAGCACCGTGCGCAGAGCCATCGCTGAGCAAATGGCAACTGCCAGCCCGTTTCGCGATGTTCCCGGGTGGAATAAACTGGCCTGGAAACTTCGGGCCCTGATGACAAGCCGCACCTATGAAGAGATTCTGTTTGATCATACCCGCAGATACCAGGTTGATGAAGTTTTCCTGCTGCGCCCGCAAACACGCTCGCTGATATCCTACGCCAGCCACAATCCGGCACGCCATGCCAAGTCCGGCAAGGTGGAAAACACGGTGAAAAAAATTGCCACCAAGTCAGCGAACCTGTCGATCCATGAAAGCAGCACGATGAAATGGGATGATGACCACCAGCTGGTCATTCGCCCCGGCAAACACAGTTTGCTTGCAGCCATCGTGCACGGCTCCCCCAATGCCGTTCTTGAAGCGGACTTGGATTATGTCTTGCGACAAGTCGAGGAACGCTTTGGGTACACACCCGAGGACGACAAGGATATTCACCTGCATGTTCTCCAGCCAATGCTTGAGTGCTGCCTCTTGATCCAGTCCCTCGCGGCCCCCAACTAGCCTCCCGCCCAGTTGTAGATACCGTATCCGGGCATGATTGCTGAGTATGCGCATCCGAGCTAGTATGCTGGCTTCGCAGGTATTTACCTTTACAGCAGCAGGTAAAGCATCTACCCCCAGTCGCATGTCTTTCTCCGATCTCGGACTTTCAGAAGCCGTGCTTTCAGCCATCGCTGAATCCGGCTACGAAAACCCTACCCCCATTCAAGCCAAGGCCATCCCCCTGATTCTCGAGGGCAGGGATGTCGTCGGAGCTTCACAGACGGGAACGGGTAAAACCGCAGCCTTTGCATTACCCTCGCTTTCCAAGATCAAACCAATCGGCAAGCCACAGATCCTCGTGCTGGAACCGACCCGTGAGCTTGCTCACCAGGTCGCCGAGCAGTTCGAACACTACGGCAAGCACACCGGCTGCAAAGTGGCACTCATCTACGGTGGTGTTGGCTACGGCAACCAGGACAAGCAAATGGAGGATGCCGATATTGTCGTCGCCACCCCTGGGCGTCTTGTCGATCACTTTTACCGGGCCACCATGCGCTTTGGGGCGATCAAAATCCTCATCCTCGATGAAGTGGACCGCATGCTCGACATGGGGTTTTTACCCATCGTTCGTAAGATTGTGAACCTTTGCCCATGGAACACCGAGGAAAGCTCACGCCAAACACTCTTTTTCTCGGCCACCATGCCGCCGGCCATTCAAAGCTTTGCCCAATGGTGCCTGCATGAGCCCGAATCCGTTGAAATCGCCCGGCGTGCAGTTGCAGACACCATCAACCATGCCTTTTACCCGGTATCGATGGACCAGCGTGATGACTTGCTGCTGGCACTGCTGGAGAAGACCGACTTCCACTCCGTTATGATTTTCACCCGCACGCGCAAGGAAGCGGACGAGGTGTGCCGTCTCATCAAGGGCACCGGGCATGACGAAGTCGTTGCCATGCATTCCGACGTCAAGCAGTCTGACCGCCTCAAGGCCCTCAACGGATTCAAAGATGGCACCTACAACATTCTGGTTGCAACCGATGTAGCAGCCCGTGGCATTGACATTTCCACCGTTACCCACGTGATCAATTATCGCGTTCCTGAAAATGCCGAGGATTACGTACACCGCATCGGCCGAACGGGTCGCGCCGAGTCAGAGGGAGACGCCTTCACCATTCTCACCGCGGATGAGCTCGACTTTGCCAACTCCGTGGAAAATTTCATCGATAAGAAAATCGAACGTCGCAAGTTGGAAAACTTCAACTACACCTACACCGCACTTCTTGATGACTCCCCCGCTCGCCCGGTTCGCAAGAAACGCCCACCGGCTCCACGTCGCCGACGCCGTTAAAAACGCCCTCGCTGCAGCCTGTCAGACGAAACACACGGGCACTCCATTACTCATTCCCTGACGACCAATGAGAGTCATCGCCATTGATCCAGCTATCCGCAATACCGGCTACGCGATATTGGAAGGCGACCATCAGAAACAGCAGGCACTTGATTTCGGTGTTATCTCCATCCCCGGTAAAATGGCACAGTCAGAGGCCCTTGCCGCCATTCACACCGGTATAGGCAACCTCATCAAAAAATGGCAGCCCGATGAGGCCGCCGTTGAGGGCATCATCTATGTGCAGTCTCATCGGACTGCCATCAGCATGGGAGCTGCCCGTGCCGCCACCATCATAGCCTCCGCTCAGGCCGGCTTAAGGATTTATGAATATGCACCCCGCAAGGTCAAAAAAGTCATCACTGGCAATGGCTCCGCGGACAAACAACAGGTCGCCTTCATGGCACGCACTCTACTTGGATTGACTGAAAACCCACCTTACGACGCCGCCGACGCTATTGCCGTGGCTATTGCCCATCTCACCTCCAACGACCCGCTCAAGGCCGCAATTCTCAAGCGTCATCAAATTTAAGCTGCCGAGCGCTTTGAGACTTGGCAAAAAAGCGTGTTCAAAGCTCCCGCTGCATGTTACGCTTATTCAACGTTTTAGGACAGCTTCGCAAAAATCAACATGGAACTCGACCTCTCCGACTCACCACTGGATCTCAAAGCAATCAAACCTCATGAACTCGAGGAAATCTTTGAGGACCCCTTTGCACTGCGCTTCCTCCCCGACAATGACAATCCTGAGAGCGAATCCCGCTTCTATACCCTGGGACGCACCGTGGGAGACCGTCATTTGTTCCTCTCCTTCTGGACCGACGGCAAAACCGCTCGCGTCATCGCCGCCCGCGACATGACCGAGGCTGAAATGAGATTTTATCAACGCAACTACGGAGAAATCAAGTAGCGGGGCGCTTCACATCTCCCACAAACCATTCTGAGTCATGAATACCATCCAATCCTGGACTGACATACCCAATTTTGAGACCGAAGAAGAAGAGGCCTCCTTCTGGCTCGAGCACGAGCTCGACCCCAAGCTCATGACCAGTGCCATGCACCAGCCCGACTCGCGTGAATCCACCACCATCACCCTGAGGTTTGACCCACGCATGCTCGCGCGCATCAAGCGCCTTGCCCGTTCCCGTTACCTCAACTACCAGTCCATGATGAAACAATGGCTGGCGGAGAGAATCGAAGCTGAGCAGGACAATCTGCCCAACGGCTAGCAACAGCTATCAGCTCGCTGACATGTCCGGCAAAACCTGCCCGGCAAAGACACCGGAATGTGTCTTCTATCGCTTGACGAAATTCGCCTCTCTGACTACATCCCTCATGCCGCCGTGCAGCATTTTCAATACAAGCTCCCGTAGCTCAGCTGGATAGAGCAACGGATTTCTAATCCGTAGGTCACAGGTTCGAATCCTGTCGGGAGTGCTCTGCACGAGTGAGAGGATGACCCCGACTATGTCGGGGGAGCCGCACTTTGTCCGCGCATCGCGGACTCTTCTACTCATCAGGTTTCCGGCCGAGAAAAACCTGCTCGCTGGCACAGCCAATCAAGCTTGATAAAGCGATATTGATTCTGGTATAAACCACTTATAGTGAGTGATTTTATCCGAGCTTACGAGTACAGCAATGTCCCCTTCTGCCTGAACTGCCGCCAACATGCCGCATCCCATGAGACTATATGCGGCAGCTGTGGCAGCCCTATGATCAAATTCTCTGAGTTAACCTTTGGAGGGCTCGATGAGCTCCATTTAACTTCCATCAGGGAATTAAAGGAGATGGAGGAAAAAATCCCCAAGCCGATGCAGGGCAACAGAGGCAATTCCTGTGGTTGCCTCGCTGTGCTCATGTTCTCCATGCTCATTCTGGTAATCTTTTGCTACGAGGCCTTGCCATGGTTTTTAGACGGCAACGCGCTGGCGAAATGGTATGGGATCCTGACCTTGCTCTTCATCATTGGGATTTGGGTCGTCCTCATCTACTATGCACTCAAGATGGCGTCTCCCCCCTCGGTATCCGTCGACCAAAAAAAGTTGGACGAAAAGTATCATGAACGCCTTGAAAAAGCCGCCGCCTCAATCCGGGAAGCATTGACCAACAGCAATGTCACCATTGGATTGTCACCTGATGGTGAAGAAATGGTCTTTAACCGGATGACGGGCATGGTGCGGCACAGCAAACCCAGTAATGAATAAAGAGTGTTTCTCAATGCCACCTTTCGGCGGCTCACTAACCGACAAATTTACAATAGCCTGTGCCGCGCTCTTCCAAGTTATCGGGAGTCATGTTCCACAACTCCCTTGACCCGTGAAAACAAAAATTGATAGAACATATGCCATGGTGAAATTTCTGATTCCCTCTATTCTTTTGCTAGCATGCACATCGCTTCATGCGCGCATAGGTCTTCATATGGATGATTTGGAAAACAACTTGCAAAAAGTTGGTGGCATTGCTTTGCAGCAAGGAGTCAACAAACCGGCAGACTTGCACCACATCAACAAGCAGCGATACAGAATCGACCTCAACGACAAAGGCCAATGGCTCATTGAGGCGACATCTTGGGCAAGCACCGGTGTTGTCCACGTGATGAAATACACCAGGCAGGACGGATTCATTCCGGGTGTCATGATTGCCCAGATCATCGCGGGCAATAGAGCAAATAGAGAAAACCTAGCTGTATGGGATCCTGTTTTCGAGCCAAACAAGGCTAAACCCGTTACTATTACCATCAGCAGCAAACAACTCAATGAGTTGCTCAAATTCAAGGAGCAATGGTCGGTGATGGGGCTGACACTCAAGCAGCTCGAACAACGCTTCGGTGCAGGCAAGGCCCAAAACCCGGGTCAAGCACCGCCCAAATACCTCTTTGAGAAGTTCGATCCTGCGCACAATATCAACTGGTCCATCACGGTCGACTTGTGGCAGGGCATGCACGACAAGGAGCCCGTCGTGCACCAGGTCTACTACGAGCGCAAAACAAAGTTTTCCTTCCAAGAACTCACGTGGCTCAGGGAGATCAACTCCAAGGGGTGGGAATGGGAGGCTGCTGGAGCCCAAGGTGCTTGGTTAAAGTATAAAACGGTGGTGCCCAACGTACTTGGCAAGAAGCCTGATCTGGGCGCCAGACCCGAGCTGCGGGCGGGAGTCAAACACATGGACCACAAATTTGAAGCCCCGTTGATAGCCATCTACAGCTTGAATTTTCATCTGTGCCCACCTGATATCGACCCTGCAAAAAAACCCGATGAGAAAGCAGAGGAGCCAGAAAAATCGGTATTACCCTTCCTAAAGTAAGGGGGCGTTCAATTTGCACCGGAGCATCCTAGCTCAGGGCTTGTTGACAATCAGGTCATTGGCCACCGCGTCAGCGAAAGAGCCTACAGGCCCCTTGTATTGAATAGTTCCCTTTTGATCGAGAACAATGCAATAAGGCCATGAGCTGATTCTGTATTGTCCGGCAACTGTCTGGCTCGGGTCAGAGAAGTTTCTCCACGTCACAAGCCGATCTGCCTCCAGGGCACGCAGGTTCGCCAATGAGTCCCTGTTGACCCCAAGTAAAATGAACGGGTCACTGAGATGGCTGACTACACTCTCACGGAGCAACTCCAGGGCCTTGGCTGCCTGATCATCCCAGCTTGACCAGAAAACGAGCATAACCACCTTTCCCCGGTAGTCACTAAGCTTGAGCGGTCTGCCCCCGGAGTCGGCACCAACGATATCGGGAGCCGTCTTCCCTTTCGAGAGGTGATTGATGATAAAGAGCTCATCCCGGGCAATGTCTGCCACAGATGTGTTGCCCAGGGTCACGTCCGCACTTTTGATGATGGCCTCACGCAGGTTCTCAATACGCTGCGACATAATTCTTGGAGAATCCCCCATGGATCCCAGCATCATGGAAAGTGCAAGTGCCGCCTGTCCTTGAACCCTCTCGCTCGGGTTGGTTTGCTTGATTTGCTCGAGTAATTTCATGCCCTCTGACCGGACTGGCAACTTGCCGGCTGGCGGTAGCTGACCCGCCTCATTGAGCCGCACCATCGCTACACAAAAAGGGCCAAGCCCGGGACTCATGAGGTGATGGGTTTTGACTGCTTCAAGCAAAACACGTTGGGATGGTGCACTGAGTTGCGTATCGTTCTCGAGCAACCAGGCACCGTATTTGAGCACCCACTCATGGTTCAAATCATTGCGTATAAGCCTCTTGAGCCTGGCTGAGAACTCAGCTGGATCCGGCCGTTTGGCTGCAACCGCGTCTCGTGCACGAGCGTCAGGTGCTGTGCGCATCTCAGAGAGCCATAATCGCTGCAGGCGATCGTATTCCTGGGTGATTTCAGCGGCCTGGGCGTCTGTAGCCGCCTCAGCGGGTAACGGCACCGTAGTAAAAAGCGCTAGCAACCCGACGGTGACAAAAAACCGGCCTTGGCGACTCTGAAATACACTCATCATGGCAAACTATCGTGATTTAAATTCCCGTCAAGGGGCAGAGATAGTAATCATTTCTTGGATCTAGCGAGCCTCCATCACTGCCTGCAGCTCTCGCTGGAATGCTAGAATGTCGGCTTCTGATGGGCGATACCCCTCTACTTCAGGATCGATACCAAGACGCCCCATCTCGTCTACATACCACATTCCGCCCTGACCATCACCAAAGGTTACCCGCCCACTTGCCATCAGGCCCGGTCTGGCAATATCATCAACGGTGACCTTGACATTCCCCCCACCGGGTGGTGGCAAGACTTCGAGGTCATCTTCAGAGATTTCGTTAATATCTTCAGTCTCTTGCCCAGCTGATGCAGCTTCCTCAGCCTGCCTTGACTCCGCCTCCTCCTTGGCGAGGTTTCTGATCTCTACCCCAAGATCAAGGATCAGGAACCGAGTATCCATATAGCTGAGGCGAAACTTCATTTCCTCCTCCAAACGCTTCTGAATATCTGCAAGCTGGGCACCCTCCGCTGCCCAGTCACGGATCGATTGCACCTGCTCGTCATTAAGTAGTTTTGAATCAAACATTCCACGGGTATTTAAGGCCGGGTTTGACGGGATGCAAGACATTGCAGGGAGCAATTTCGAACACGCTGCTGACCAACAAAATTTGGTGTTGGGTTCCCATGTAGTTACTCTATATATTATGCCCGTGCCAGATCAGCAAACATCAGTCCCTGTTTCCCCTCCCCGTGCCTGGGCGGAAATCAACCTTGCTCACCTGGAACACAATTTACGTGTCGCCACGGCACATCAGCAAGGCGAGGTAATGGCCGTCCTCAAAGCCGGCGCCTACGGCCACGGGCTCGAGAATATCGCAAACGCATTGGAGGCTCTACCGGTCGAGCTTGCACCCCGGTTTTTTGGCGTGGCCAGTGTCATTGAGGCAAGACGTCTTGCGCATGCAGGCATCCGCACAAGGATCTACTTACTCGGCCCAACCTGCCCCTTTGAGCGAGAAGAGATCGTAGCCCAGAGATGGACTGCATGCATCTCGAGCATGGATGAAGCACGGGGCTTTGATCGGCTAGCAGGCCAGGCAAAGGAAAAGGGCAAGCTCAAGGTCCACCTCACAGTCGACACCGGCATGGGGCGTGGTGGATTTTTACCCATGGATCTCATCAAACACATCGACGAGCTCGATGAGCTGCCCCATCTCGACATCGAGGGCATTGGCTCTCATTTGCCATGTGCTGATGAAGATGACACCTTCACCAAAGCTCAGTATGATGAGTTTGACTCACTGGTCGAACAACTGGGAGTGGACCGGTTTCGCTATATCCATCTGGCCAACAGTGCCGGCATCCTTGGATACCAAAGTCGTCACACCAATCTCCAACGCCCCGGCTTAATGCTCTATGGCTTGTCTCCCCTTCCTGAAAACCAGAAAGAACTTATCCCGGTCCTGAGCCTCAAATCCAGGGTTTCGCTGGTTCGCAATCTCCCTGCTGGACAGGGGATTTCATACGGCAGGGAAACCGTGCTGGATAAGGAGACCCTGGTTGCCACCATCGGCATTGGCTATGGAGACGGTTATCCCCGCTCCATGCCACCTCATGTATCAAGCGTTCTCATCCACGGAATGCGATGCCCTTTATTGGGCCGTGTCACCATGGACCAGATCATGGTGGATGTCTCCAACCTGCCCCATTGTCAAAGTGGTGATGAAGTGGAACTCTTTGGTGAAAACATCCTCGCAACCGAGATAGCCCATCTCGCCAATACCATCCCCTGGGCTGTGCTGACTGGCATCACCCCACGGGTCACCCGCCTCTACGAATCCTGAGAATCACTCGCCTCTCTGGATCTTGTAAAACAACTACAAGCTGTCGACTTTGTCAAAAACCGCTGGATTACCCTCGGCGAGGATGTTGCCATCTGCATCCACCAGCATATAGTATGGCACAAATCTCTTCATGTATTTTTTGAGCCCGCAGTCGTCATGCTTGTCAGGCAGCACATGTGGCCAGGGAAACTTTTCCTTTTTAGCCCAATCAAGAGCGGCTTCCGGGGTGCGGTCCAAGCTAAAGTGAATGAATTCCACCTTGTCGTTGTCTGCAATTTTCTCTTTGTATGACTCCACCAACTGTGGAGCCGATGCCCGGCAAGGTGGTCACCAACTTGCCGAAAAATACACCAGGTAGTATTTGGGAGCAAAAGACATGGTGTATTCAACAAACTTACCGCTCTCTAATTTCACAAGAACCCCCTCTTTGAGTTTGCTGCCGATAACCTGGCTGCCCACTTCCTTCACCTCCGCCTGATCATCAGCGTTTTCTTTTTTCTCCTCACTTGACTGGCTCTCCAGCCAGGCCCGATCAGCATCGGAGAGAATATCCACGTGAAAGGAAAACTGCTTCATCCCCTTGATGACTTTTACGTTACCGGTTTCCTTCTCGTAGCTGCGAAACTTGCCTTCAAATGTTTTTTCCCCGTCTGCACTCGTCCATGTCCTGGAGTAAAGCCTGCAAACGGGCAACATCGACAAACCAAGAATGAGAACGAGGACTTTTTTCATTTGAAACAAAAGTTTTTAACTCTTTCATGCTAATGCATTTCGTCACCAACACAATGAATAAGTGTGAGCAAAAAAAACGGCGAGCTGCTCGTGGAGCCGCTCGCCGTTGATAAGATAGGATTCAATGAATGGATGAAGCCTTATTAGGCTTCCACCGGCGCTTCATCAGCGGCCACATCCTTCTGCTTGGCCTCACGGGTAGCAGCCCGTATGGACATCTTCACACGGCCACGATCATCGACACCGATGCACTTGGCAGTGACAATGTCACCTTTTTTGACTGCATCCTCGGTCTTTTCCACACGGCCCTCAGTTAACTCGGAAATGTGAATCAAGCCGTCTTTGCCGGGAAGAACTTGCATGAAAGCTCCAAAGTTTGTCGTGGATACAATGGCTCCTGTGTAGGTCTGGCCAACTTCCACCTCAGCAAACATTTGGTTAATCATTTCCATGGCGCGGTCCAGGCTCTCCTTCTTGGCAGCGTATACGTGAACAGTACCATCATCCTCGATGTTGATATCAGCTCCGGACTCAGCCTGAATGCCCTTGATGTTCTTACCACCAGGTCCAATGAGCTCACCAATGCGCTCTGGGTCGATCTTGGTGGTTTCAATACGTGGCGCGTGCTCGGAGAGAGGCGCTGGCTCTGCAATGGTTTCATGCATTTTCTGGAGCACTTTCTCACGGCCACCAGCAGCCTTCACAACGGCCTCTTCAAGAATAGCCAGCGGAATTCCAGGTAACTTGAGATCAAGCTGATAGCCAGTGATTCCTTCACTTGTACCGCAAAGCTTGAAGTCCATATCACCATAGAAGTCCTCAGAGCCAATGATATCGAGCAAGGTTTTGTATTCCTTGATATTATCATTCTCATCCATCTCAGTAACGAGACCTACAGCAATCGCACCCACAGGGCGGATCAGGGGAACCCCCGCATCAAGCAGAGCCATCACACCTGAGCAAACAGTCGCCATGGAGGATGATCCGTTGGATTCCAAGACCTCTGAAGTCACACGCATTGCGTATGGAAAATCCTCCTCGGAGGGTATCACGGGCTCAATGGATCTCTCGGCAAGCGCACCATGACCGATCTCACGGCGGTTCAGGCCACCAAAGCGACCTGCCTCACCCACTGAGAATGGAGGGAAGCTGTAGTGCAAAATAAAGCGCTTGCTGTCCTCACCACCGGCGTAGTTATCAAAATACTGGCGCTCGTCTGCCGGCGCCAGAGTGGCCGTGGCCAATGCCTGGGTTTCACCGCGGGCAAAGATTGCAGAACCATGAACGCGAGGCAAGGAACCTGCTTCAGAGAAGAGTGGGCGCAGGGTGTCAATGTCACGTCCGTCAGCACGAATACCCTTCTCCATGATGGAGATGCGGAATGCCTTCTTTTGGAGATATTCGAAGCATTGCTCGATTTCAAAATCAGTGGTTTCTGGGTGACGCTGCTTGATAGTGGCTTCAACCTCGTCGCGAAGCACGCCAACTTTCTTTCCTCGCTCGACCTTGTTGGGAGCGTAGATAGCATCCTCAATGCGGTCCCCGGCAACCTCGTAGGCAATCTCGAGGAGGTCAGGCTTGGCGACGGTCACTTCATAATCACGCTTGGGCTTGCCAACCTTGGCGGCAAACTCCTCGATAGCCTCGACAATTGTCGTGACATGAGTCTGCGCGAAATGCAATGCCTTGACGAACTCGGCATCGGGAATCTCATTGGCAGCACCCTCAATCATGATCACCTCGGTTTTGTTGCCAACGTACACGAGATCAAGGTCGCTTTGTTCACGTTGTTCAAATGTGGGGTTAACAATGAACTCGCCATCAATACGGCCCACGCGAACAGCTCCGATAGGACCAGCAAACGGGATGTCCGAGATACAGAGAGCTGCGGATGCACCGTTCATGCTGAGAATGTCAGCATCGTTGATTCCGTCAGCAGCAAGCATCAGTGCAACAATCTGGGTGTCGTAGAGATAGCCCTTGGGGAAAAGAGGACGCAACGGGCGATCCGTCATACGGCATGTGAGAATTTCCTTCTCAGTCGGGCGCCCCTCCCGCTTGAAATAACCCCCGGGGAAAACACCGGCAGCGGCTGCGCGCTCCTTGTATTCGACGGAAAGCGGGAACCAGGTCTGGCCCTCGCGGATTTTGGTCTGTGAGACAGCAGTGACGAGCATCACCGTCTCTCCGGATTGCACCTGAACGGCACCATCGGCCAACTTGGCCAGCTTGCCCGTCTCGATTGTGAGGGGGTTCGATCCCACCGGGATCGTAATTTTTTCAATGTTCATATTCATTTCTTATTTCTTCTTTCTTCTTTCATGGTTTGCCCCGGAAGACGCATTATGCGGTCATGTTGATATTGCTCTATGAGCAAGCGGGGACGGGCGTCTCAGGTGGTATTTTGGGCAAAGCCTCCAGCTTCACATAAGATAAAGCTGGGAAAGGATGATTCAGGCCAAGAAAGCGGCCTGGGGAAAATTTTCTAAGGCTATGCCGGCACTGGCAGGTTGTGCGAGACGATAAACACGAACCTGCAAGCGTAAGCAAAACGGCCACAGTAAAACCGTGACCGTTTTAAAATTCAGTTAGCGACGCAGACCAAGTCCTTTGATCAGCTTTGTGTAACGCTCTTCTGACTGACCTTTCAGGTAGTCGAGCAGCTTGCGGCGCTGGGCCACCATGGTGAGCAGGCCACGGCGGCTGGCGAAGTCTTTCTTGTGTTCACCCATGTGCTCGGTGAGGTGCTTGATGCGCTTGGTAAGAAGCGCGATTTGGTAGTCAGCGCTGCCAGTATCACCATCGTGAAGCTGGTAGTCAGCTGGATTGATTTCAGTTTCTGTACTCATGTTATGTGTTGGTTACAGACCAGCTCCTTGCCAGTCAGCCCTAGTGCGGGAAGCGGGAATAAAACAGAATTCCGCAGAAAAGCAAGGGATATTGCGACAAATGTCTGCCCCCTCTCCCCCGCTTACGCTGGTGATTATGACCATCTTTGCAGGCCTGAAAGCCCCTGATCACTTTTTTTTGCGAGGTTTCACACCAGCCTTGGCACATGCAGCATTGACCTCTTCATCGGTATACATGAAGCGATCGATCCATTCGTCCGAAATCTGATGCAAGCCAAGGCCAGCAGCGGAAGCACTATCACTGCCAAATCTGAAAGAAAGGCCATCGGGGCGCACCTCAATGATTTCAATATCCTCGTAGGTTCTGCCCTCAGGAGTCGTCATTTTCTTGAACCTCGCCCCCTTGGCTTCTTTCCTCACCTTCTCTCGCTGTCGAAAGAAAAGCTTATCCATTTCCTTCTGAAGAAAGACGATGGACTCTTGTTCAACCCTCATTGTGGTTGTCATGCCTGCTAGCTCGCGCTGAATTTCTTCACGTTGCTCTTGAAGCCTGACGATTTCCTGGGCAGCAAATGCAATCTCCCCCTCCCGGACACGGAGATTTATCCACTGCTTCTTAAGCTCATTGATCTCGGTCTTGAGTTGGGCGTTCTCCTTTTTAAATCTCTGGGTATTGCTCACGAAATAATAGGCAATGGCAATGCTCACACAGAGCAGCACAATATAACGCGGTGTAAAAAAAGCTTTCATATAAACACTTGAATCTCAGCTGAAAAACTCCCCCGACGCATGCATTTTCGCCTTCCCTTTAAAACCAAGGAAATTCATGGCTTGGAGGCATATTCCTGTTTTTGCCTGTCATAAGCGGCTTCAAGCTCATCACGCTGCTCCTTGAGCTTTTGAACCGTTGCGGTTAATTCCTGATGCTCGTGCTTTAGCCTTACAAGGTGCGCTTCTGCCTTGGTGATTTCCATTCTGGCAAGCTGATCATCTGTGTCGTCCCCCATCTCCAGCACGAGCGTGTCGACATCCTCGGTGAGTTGGGCCTTCCTATCTTTAAGGTTTTTATTTTCCTGCGAAAGCGTTCGGTAATTACAGGAGCTAAGGAGGCCTGATATGGACAGCAGAAGCAAAATCCTAAGCGACTTGTGTAAGGAGATCATCATAAAAAGTTTGCAAGCAAGAGGCAGCGGCAAGTGGTTGGAAAAAAACCAGCGCCTTATTTGGCGTGGTAAAAAGAGGCACTTTGAAAGAACTAATGCACAACAAAAGTAAAAATTACCACTTGCTGGGTCAAGCACTATGAGCAGGCAAAACCGCACCGGATTCTGACAATCTCTGGCTTTGACAAGATGGGGAATTCGAGAATACTCACCAGCGATGTCTGAGACCAAACTACCCAAGTTGTTCATCCCCGGCCCGGTGGATATTGCCCCGGAAACTTATCAGGCCATGTGTCAGGATATGATTGGCCATCGAGGCGGTGATTTTGAAGCACTTTACGCCAGCATCCAGCCGGGCTTGCAACAAATTCTGGGCACCAAGCGTCCTGTATACCTGTCGACCTCATCAGCCTGGGGCGTGATGGAAGGCGCGATTCGCAACCTCGTCCAGACCAAGGTACTTAATTTATGCTGCGGGGCCTTTTCTGACAAATGGTATGATGTCTCCCTGCGCTGCGGTAAAGATGCTGACAAGATTCAGGTGGAATGGGGTGAGGCTATCGATCCTGAGGCAGTGCGCGCCAAACTACAGGAGGGTGGCTTTGATACCGTGACCATGGTGCACAACGAAACATCAACAGGTGTTTTGAACGACCTTGCAGGTATTGCGGCTGTCGTCAAAGAATTCCCCGGCGTATTGCTCGTCGTCGACACTGTCTCCTCTCTCTCCGCAGTGCCTATTGAAATGGACAAGCTTGGTCTGGATGTGGTTCTTGCTGGTGTCCAGAAAGCCCTCGCCCTCCCTCCGGGGCTCGCTGTTTTTGCCATTTCCGAGGCTGCCCTGGAGAGAGCTTCACAGACTGAGGGGCGCGGTTATTACTTTGACTTCGTCGAGTTCGAGAAGAACGCCGAGAAAAACAACACCCCATCGACGCCTGCAGTTTCCCTCATGTATGCCCTCAAGCAGAAGGTGGACAGCATCATGGAAGAGGGCCTCGAGGCCCGCTATGAACGCCACGCAAAACTCAACGGCATGATTCATGCATGGGCCCAAAAACACGGGTTTGAAAACTTTGCCCCGGAGGGTTATCAATCCAAGACTTTGACAACTATCGACAACCGCGACGGCAAACTCGATGTCCCCGGATTCATCAAGGCATTGAGGGCCAAACACAACGTGTTGATCAATGGAGGATATGGAAAAATCAAAGGTGTTACCTTCCGCATCTCCAACATGGGCAATGAAACTCAAGAATCCATCCAGGAGCTCATCGATCAGCTCGACGAGGTGATCGTGGACTACATGTAGTGCTGTGCCATGAATGACTTTCTGTGCAGCCTCCTCCTGCACAGTGAGTATTCACTATATTTTTACTCAGCTCATAACAAGTCATGGCAAAAGGGTTTGAGGCTCATCAGCAAAGGCAGATGGCTCTGTCTGCTTTCGGCAAGGAACTGGCTCGCCGCTGCAAATCAAAATGCGAACTTACCGGGGCCTCCGGCGTCTCTTTGCATATTTATGAAATACCTCCAGTAGCCGAGGAGCCTGAGCTTGCTCGTTGCCTCATGATTTGCGAGAACGCAATAACACAAATCAACCAGCCCGAGCTCATCGTCCCTGACCAATGGCACCACCTTGGCGAGCTGATTTGGAGTGAGTTACCCGCTGTCCAAATCATGGCCTGGCGTATTCTCAAGCACATCGCCAGTGAACAAAATTGGGCCCGGGACATTCTTGAGGACTCTTGCCTGGATGAGGAAACACTTGCTCAAGCAAGCAAGGCGTCGCTCTGAATGCCCGCCTAGCCTTTGTGAACTGGCTATTGGTTGCTTGCCTGAGAGCTAGCCCCGGGGATGGAATTTCCGATGCACGCTCTTGAGACCCTTCTGATCAACATGTGTATATATCTGGGTGGTTGCGATGTCCGCATGCCCGAGCATATCCTGGATAACGCGCAAATCGGCCCCGTTTTGCAGCAGGTGCGTGGCAAATGAATGCCTTAAAAGATGAGGGTAGACATTGTGCTCAATACCTGCGTTCTTGGCGCGTTGCTTGACAATCTCCCTGACTCGCTCAGGGCTGATCTTTCCTCCCCTGACACTGAGAAATATCCAGGATGAGGTGTTACTTTTGACCATTTCAGGGCGCTCGTTTTTCACGTAGTCCCTGAGTGCGACACGTGCCTTGCCTCCCACGGGAACGATTCTTGTTTTGCCCCCCTTACCCGTAACCCGGATGAACCCCTCATCAAGATCCATGTTTTCGATACGGGCGTTGCAAAGTTCCGAAAGCCGCAATCCCGAGGCGTAAAAGAGCTCCAGTATAGCAAGATCCCTGCGACCCAGCTGCTTATGGGTATCCACAGCACTAAGGATGGCTCTGACATCATGCTCGTTGAGTGTCTCAGGTAAAAACTGCTCAGCTCTAGGGGGTAGCAGCGGCTCTGCGGGATCAGCCACAATATCCTTCAAGCCTGCCAAACGACGGAAGAATATTTTCAAATGGACCACACAGATGCGCAGTGAGGAGGCAGACATTCCATCATTTTTCTGAGCAAGCAAGAAGGCCGAGAGGTCTTGCGTACCGACATCATTCCAGTCGGCCACTCCCCTCTCAGCAAGCCATCGCGACAAGGCATTCAAGCTTTGGCTCACCGAGAGCTGGTAAGCCGTCGAAAGCCCGCGCTCTGTTGCAATGTAGAGCAGAAACTGATCAATAGAGGAATTCACTTCAACCTTCAGAAAAGATATCTTACAGGAACCGGCAGAGCTTCACAACCCAGCAAATCATTTGAAGGCATTTGCCTCAAAATCGTGCCGCGGCTTTGATTGCGCCAGCGGCTCATGATGCCGGATGATCCAATCCATGTAACAGGGCGACTATTGACTATTGCTTCTCATAGACACCCTCGTCACGCTTTTCGAGCACAGTGAATCCGGCTTTCTTTGCATCGGATATCGACCATGGCGGGGTGAGTTTAGGTGTATTGATCCTGCTGATGAGCTTCTTTACCGGGTGTTTACAAAGAGGGCAACGCTCCAGGGGAGCGCGGTCCACAGGACGACGCAATTCAAAGCCCCTGGCACATATCCTGCATGAGCGCTTCGGGTCATCAGCGTGCTGGGAGATATATTCGTAAAGCGGCATGACTGGCTGTAGCGTTGGTGTGTTGCCACAAGAAAGGCGTGAGACGGGGAACCCCTCAGGGAACCATCTCACGCCGGAAATATATCACAACAAGGCCGAGCCTACCAGCTTGACTTGGTGACACCTGGAATCAGTCCGTGCGAAGCAAGCTCACGAAATGCAATACGTGAAAGCTTGAAACGACGAAGATATCCGTGGCGACGACCGGTGTATTCACAGCGGTTCACCAAACGGGTGGCACTTGAGTCGCGAGGCAGCATGCTGAGACCTACATAGTCCTTCTCCTCTTTGAGTTGCTTACGCAGCTCTGCATACTTGGCGACGGTTGCTTGTTTGCGCTTGTTGCGCGCTATCCATGATTTCTTTGCCATAACGGGGGGGCTGGAGATAGCGGATCGGGCCAGCAAATCAAGCCATTTTTGTTCAAATTTCCACTTTTCTTGCTGATTTCCCCTCATTGAGCTGTTTCAAGTT
>CAYXEC010000019.1:0-21852 GCA_964463855.1 uncultured Verrucomicrobiales bacterium
ATCACCATGGAGGGCACCCATACCATCTATTCCAATGAGGCGAATTTGTCTGAGCTATTACCCCGTGCGGACCTTGTCATAGGAGCCGTGCTCGTGCACGGAGCAGCCGCACCCAAGCTCATTACCCGGGACATGCTCAAGATCATGCAACCGGGATCTGTTTTTGTCGATATCGCCGTGGACCAGGGAGGATGCGCTGAAACAACACGACCAACCACGCATGAGAACCCGACTTTTTACGAGGAGGATGTGCTCCACTACTGCGTTGCCAACATGCCCGGTGCCTACGCCCGCACCTCAACTCAAGCACTCTGCAATAGCACCCTGCGCTGGACAACCCTCATTGCTGAAAACGGAGTCTCCAGAGCCTGTCAAGTTGAGCCCGATCTCGTCAGTGGACTCAATTGCATCAAAGGCAAGTTAACTTGCAAACCCGTCGGCGAGGCTCACGGGCTTGAGGTGGCCGATGCAAGGGACTTGCTGGACTGAGCAAAAGCGCCAAGCAGCCATAAAAACAGGGCACTCACCAGGATGGAGGAGAGTCCGATGTGAAGCACCTGTGCCGCGGGCAGGATCCCCACTTGGGAGAGAATGAGGCCAAGGCACATCTGGGCAAAGACAATGCCTGTGACGAGATATTCAAGTTTTCTGGCCCCTGTTCCGTTCGTTTTGGCGCGCGCAAAAAACATGACAGACACAATCAGGATGGCCCACGAGCCACTGCGATGAATCAGATACGTGGGGCTTTGCTCTAGTTCCCCCACCCACTCGGAACGTGGGGCCGCATTGTGAGACTTCTGCAGGGCATCGGTTTTCTCCCGCACTTGTGAGCCCAGTATGCCCTCGGCAATAATCAGCACGAATAAAACCACAGCTATTTTGGTCAGGCCGTTTTCACGGCAGGATGCAGGCAGTCGCCAGGGTTTCTCACAACCACGCCAGGCAAGAAACACCAGCAAGCATAATTGCAGGATCGCCAGCGCCATGTGAATGGTGATGATCCCCGGCTTGAGTCCACTGAACACAATCTGTGCCCCCATCCAGGCGTTGACCCCCAGAAGCATAAGAGCTGCTGATGCCACGATGGGAACGACCGGTCTTTTGCGCCACTGCCACTGAGCCATGATGAAGGTGGCGAGGGTCAAAAGCCCCAAAGGCAGGGATGTGAGTCTGTTGACATATTCCACCCAGGTGTGCACCGGGTTGAATTCCTTGATTACGGATTCCTTGGTAATGGTGGCCGGGTCAATGCCATGCCTCGCAGCACGACGCCGGTATTTCTCGATATCGAGCTTGGAGGTGTCAATCTGATCCACGCTTGTGGGAGGAATGAGACAACCCCAGCAGGTCGGCCAGTCAGGACATCCCATACCGGAGCCGGTGGCCCGCACAATGGCCCCCACAAAAATAAGGACAATGAGCGCGATACTGGCTGCGGCTGCCACCCTCTGAAAACAAGTCACGCGAGACTCATAAGGCCAAGATCGGCAGACGACAAGTCCGGCTGTCACAATCCACGGAAAATATTTCGTTTTTAGTTTAGAAATGATGTAATCTGGCTAGCTTTCCTCGTACATGGCAAGCCAAGCAAACAACGTGCGTCGTGCCGCTGTCTCAGCCCTGAGGGCCTGGGCCAAGGGTCACGCCTACATGGACTCCCTTATCGAGCGACAATCCGCCAAGAACAGCCTCAGTAGCCAAGACCGTGCACTTCTTCAGTCCATCGTATCTGCCGTACTGAGAAACCGCCGCCTACTTGACCACTGGATCGCACAGCTTCGCAGGGGCAAGCTCGATCATGAGACGCGTGACATACTGCGGGTTGGCCTGGCACAGCTGCTCATTCTTGGTATCGCTGACCACGCAGCGGTCAATGAGACAGTACATTGCGGCAAGGCTCCTGTTCGCGGTCTTGTCAATGCGGTGCTGCGCCAGGCGATTGCCCGGCGCAAGAAACTCATCGAGGAACTCGAGGATCTGTCTCCAGCACTCAGGTTCTCCCATCCAGACTGGCTATGGAAGCGGTGGAAAAAAGCATTCGGCACCAACCAAGCCACCGAGCTGCTCAAGTGGAATAACCAGCCAGCACCCACATACGCGCGTATCAACCCACTGGTCGAGGGTTCCAGAGATGCCCTGGAGGCTCATGAAACAGCAAGCCCGCTGGATGGAGTTGATGGCTTTTACGAAATCGAGGGTCCCCCTGCGGGAGAGTGGATGAAAAACGGTTACGTCTATATCCAGGATCCGGCGACGCGCCACTGTGTTGAGCTTCTGGCCCCCCGACCGGGCGAGTGTGTTCTTGATGCTTGCGCAGCACCCGGAGGCAAGACCGCGATGATGGCTGCAATGATGAAAAATGAGGGCGAGATCCTCTGCACGGACAGCAACGAGAAACGCCTGCCCCGCCTCGAGGGCAATTTGGCCAATCTCGGCATCCGCATTGCCACGGTGCGTGCACATGATTGGACTCAACCCGCACCCGCCGAGTGGCGCGGGAAATTCGATGCCATTTTGCTCGATGTCCCCTGCTCCAATACCGGAGTGATGCGCCGCAGGCTCGACGCGCGCTGGCGCATGCAGCCTGAGGACATGCGTGCACTGAGCGATGTTCAGCAGTCCATTCTCATCAATGCGCTACCATGCCTCAAGCCGGAAGGACGCATTGTGTATTCCACTTGCTCAATCGAGGCAGAGGAAAATCACGACTTTATCACCCGGTTTATCGAACAGCATGAAGAATGGCGAATCGATGCAGAGCATCAGGCACTGCCCCAACGCGATCACACGGATGGCGCCTATGCCGCCCGCATCACAAGAAAACCATTCTAAAAACATCGGCCCCAGCGCAGCTACAGTGATGACGCCCGGACATTGGGCGCAACATTCACCAAGGATGTTCTCGACCTTCACCCCCGGGGACGTTAAGCTTCCAATACCATGAAATCCTGTCTCAGTTTTTTTCTGGCCCTGATCATTTTCATCGCGTTTGCAGGGAGCGCAAGCTTGCTCTGGTTTGGCAGCAAGACCACTGAGTTCACCAACGCGACAAAGGCTGAAACCGAGGACCAGTAAGCCTGGACAACCTCAAAGGGTGACACACATGAAGATCTGTCTATTTGGTGGAACCTTTGATCCCATTCATCTTGGCCACTTGCATATTGCTGAGGCTGCCATGCATGCCCTCAAGCTCGACAGGGTCATCTTCCTTCCCTGCAGGCAGTCACCACATAAATCAGAGCAAGCACATGCCGGTAGTGGGCACCGTCTGGAAATGTGCCGCTTGGCGACCTCGGGCCTTGAATGGGCAGAGGTAGATGATCACGACCTCACTGCCGAGACTCCCTGTTATTCCTGGCGTACTGCAGAGTATTTCGCTGCCAAATTCCCTCAGGCACAACTTTTCTGGCTGATGGGCACGGACCAGTGGCGGGCCTTGCCACGCTGGAACAGGCCTGATCACCTTGCCTCTCTGGTGGAGTTCATCGTCTTCACTCGTGGTCAAAACCCCGAACCCCGGGAGGGATATAAACTACACTCCATTAAAGGTGATCATCCAGCCTCAGCCACAATGATCCGTAGTAGTGGCGGGGGAAAACTTCACACAGAATGGCTCGCCCCGGAGGTAGCCAGCTATATTCTTTCTCACGGTCTTTACAGTGAATAAAAAGTTTCCGAGAACGGATCATGGCAAGTGCCCGGACACAGACATTGTTTGAGTGATTGACGCCACCTCGAACAATGCATACAAACAGGAATACTTACCATGCTCCTGCTCTTTGCTTATCATCGACAAGCCATGAAATTCATCATCACCATTTTTGCGTCCATTACCATTGCCTTGACTGTCACCGCCCAAGATGCACGGGCACAGGAGCCATCACCGCAAAGCAGTGCCGCCTCTAATACAGGAGAAGAGACCCTGAAGCGATTCATGGCTATGCCTGAGGACACGCGTAAATTATTCAATCGCAATCTCTACGAGGCCCAGCAGCTCTTCCAACAAAAGAGGCTTTTTGATGCACTTCAGCTACTCGACGAGCTCGATAAAATATTCAAAGGCCACCCGGGTGCCCTGACTCTCAAAGCTGGTTGCTATGTTGAGATGCGATCCTTCAAGAAAGCCTACCCCATATTCCAAGAGGTACTCAAAATCACACCCAAAAGCACGAATATCCGCTTCAATCTCGCAGAGCTCGATTTCGTCATGCAAAACTGGGAAGCCGCTCATCAAAGTTTTGCCGAGCTCATCAAACTACTGCCCCCAGAAAACAAGAACATGATTCAGCTCAGTGAATTCAAAATGCTGCTCTGCAAGCTCAAGACCAATCGCATCGATGAAGCGCGCGCGATGGAAAATAAATACGGGGAGTGGGACGACACGCCCTATTACTATTACGCCAAAGCCGCACTCCTCTACCATGACGAGAAAACGGATGAGGCTAAAAAGATACTCCGCGATGCTCTCTTTGTCTGGGGGGACAAAAACCGTCTTTCATCGTGGCAAGATACCATGATCGAGTTTGGCTACGTGCGCAGCTTGTACGGTGGCCAGGATGAATTCGGAACCGGGCAGGATGAACCTATCGATGATGACCTGGCGCCCGCTGAGCCGAATAATATCGCACCCGTTATCCCATTGGATACTGAGTAACCCGCTCAAATTTAATGCCGTAAGTTGCGGCGATTTCCGGAGCAGCTGACTCTTGGTAGATGTCGCGATAGTATATTTCCTTAATACCGTATGCGCATAGCGTCTGCATGCAGGCCGTGCAGGGCATCGTTGTGGAGGCAATCAACTTGACCTCTCCCCGCTTGAACAAGCTACAGAGATTAATCTCGGCGTGGAGCATGAATTTCTGCCTGCGATCACGATCATCCCAAAACCCCTCGGGAGCATCAAAACCAGGGGCAAGACCATTGTAGGCAGTGCCCACCACACGGTTGTCAAAGTCCAGTGCTGCAGCCCCCACTTTGCGAAACGGATCCTCCGAGCGCAGGCTGGCAACGTGCGCCAGTGACATCGCATACTGCGGTATGCTGATACGTGAGCCTAGCTGCATGGAGACCGAATCGTCAGGAAGTTTGCTCATGGACAGATCGAATACCTGTGCTAGGGTATTTGTCCAGTTTAAGAAGATGCAAAAACCCCCACAACGTCTCTTCAACAGAAGGAATTTCATGATCACCAGTGGTCTTGCTGCTGCATCCTGCGCCTCCTATGCACGATACATTGAGCCGACCCTGCTCTCTGTGACCCGTAAAACCATTGAACTCCCCCGCCTACCCCAGGCACTCGACGGCCTTGTCGTCGCCCAACTCACCGATATTCATTACAAGCCGGGAGAACAAGACCAGCTTATCGAGAAAGCTGTCAATGTGATCAATGCCGAAAAACCCGACCTCATTGCCCTGACTGGTGACTACATCAACAACGCGGCTGAGGTATTCAGCCCGCTGGCAGACGCCCTCTCCGGCCTGAAAGCCAACCATGGCATTTACGCGGTCATGGGTAATCATGACGGCTGGCACGGCAGCCCATCCTACTATCGAAGTGGATTTCGCAGGGCGGGCTTTGATTTACTCAACAACCAAGGCACCTGCCTGAGCATCAAAGGCGAGAAACTCTTCATCATGGGAACGGACTCCGTGTGGTCAGGCACTATTGATGCCCCGGCTTGCTACCGCGGCCACAAGCATGAGGCTGTGCTTGCCTTGGTCCATGAGCCTGATGTCTTTGACATACTGAGCTCTGAATTCCCTGTCGACCTGCAGCTCTCGGGTCACACCCATGGCGGGCAATGCCAGGTTCCGCTTCTGGGATATGCCCCCGTCAGGGTCAAATACGGCAGGAACTACCTCTACGGGCATTACCAGAAGGAAAATTCCAACATCTTTGTCAGCCGCGGCATGGGCACGGTCAATGCCAATGTCCGCTTTGCCTGTGCACCCGAGGTCGCGCTACTCACCCTCAACGCCCCCAGAAGCTGATACCGGCTGTAGCCTCACCCCGAAGAACCATAAGTTGCGGGCATGACTTCGGCTTGATTTTACCATCGCAATTTTCAATCCTGTTACTAGGATTTTAAATCGTGACACCTCAATATCCAACGCGTTTCCAGCGCAAAACCATCTGGAATGCCCTTACAGGCATCTCCATACTGATCATCGGCACGCTCATCGCTGGGCTAATCTGGCTCACAGGGGAAACACTGGGCTATTTGCAACCTGTCCTTGTGCCACTCGCCGTCGCCGGCATTGTAGCCTACCTGCTCGACCCTATCGTCACGTGGTTACAAAACAGGGGCTTATCCCGCATCAAAGCCGTCATCTATGTGTTTGCATGCTTCATCATATTGCTCACCGTTCTTGGCTTTCTGATTGTTCCTCCCATCGCAAAACAGGTTTCAGACGCCTTCCACGATAAGGAGCAAATCGCACGCAAAGCCACCGCCACGATGGCCAATATCAAGGATGCACCATGGCTCAAGCCTGCCATTGATTACGCATCGGAAAAAATCAACCCTGAGACAGGCACAGTATACATTGAGCCCGATACAAGTTCTTCAACAAGCTTGGCTGCCAGCGGGGCTCCCATTGCCACGTCTGATCATCTGGATGGCGAACCGGCTTACCAGTACCGCTGGCAATTCCTCATGTCCAAATACGCCACGCAGATTGTTCAGGCCGTCACGGGTTGGTTTAGTAAGGGCTCCTCGAAGTTGCTGGGTATTCTCGGCCTGACCATTGGCTTCGTGATGACCCCCGTCTACCTGTACTATTTTCTCAAGGAAAGCTCGAGTATCAAGGCACACTGGCATGAGTATGTACCGCTCAAGGCATCGAAATTCAAAAGTGAAGTCGTAGCCACCCTGAGCGAAATCAACGGTTATCTCATTTCCTTTTTCCGGGGTCAGATGCTTGTCGCCTTTATTGACGGGATTCTTGTAGGACTGGCCCTTTGGATCTTTGGCCTCCCCTACGCGCTCGTCATTGGATTGTTCATGGCCATTCTTGGAGTTATCCCCTACATCGGAAACATCATTTGCCTGATACCGGCATGTCTTATTGCCTTTGTGCATTTCGGACACGAGGACAACCAGAACTTCCTTGGCCACAACCCATGGGCCTACGTGGTAGCCGTCATCGTTATTTTCTTTGTGGTACAACAAATCAACTCGCTGATCACAGCGCCCAAGATTGTAGGAGATTCAGTCGGGCTTCACCCCATGACAGTCATCTTCTCGATGCTTTTCTGGTCCCTTGTCCTGGGCGGATTTATTGGCGCCCTCCTGGCCGTGCCATTAACTGCGGCCATCAAGGTGTTGTTCATACGCTACGTTTGGGAACGCAAACTCCAGGATGACAATCCATCCACGTCTTCCGGTGAAAGCGAACCGGAACACGCCTGAAGACCATTGAGCAAATCACACCGGGCGACAACGCTTACCGGGGGAACAGATTTTCCACCACATCTCCAAATCAGCTTTTATGAAGCCAATCATCCATACCTTTCTCGCCCTCGCTGCAGTCTCCAATCTGGCTCACTCCCAAGTCGATACCTTCGGCCAGGAAGAAGACAACACCCGGATATCCCTCATTTCCGAGGTGGAGCAGACCGCACCGGGCTCGATGTTCACTGTCGCCATTGAGCTTGAGCATGCGGAGGGATGGCATGCATATTACCAAAACCCAGGTGGGCCGGGGCTACCGCTTGAATTCGAATGGCGCCTACCCGAGGGATACGCCCTTGAAACACTCCACTGGCCTGTCCCCCACCTCTACAGAAGTGGCGATGTCCAATTCTATGTTTATGAAGGGAAATACATTCTGCTTGCCGATATCTCAGTACCCGCATCAGCGGAGGCAGGTACTACCGCCGGGATCCAGGTCACTCCCACATGGCAACTGTGTGACGACAAAGGCTGCGCCCCACCCGTATCGAAGCCAGTCAATCTCAGCGTGCCGATTGGAGATGAGCAAACACTCTCTTCGACACATGCCGGGATCTTCAATGCAGCAAGAGAGAAACTTCCAAAGGAAACCAGCTCCTGGAACATTGAGGCCAAAATCAAGAACTCCGATCTTGTCCTAACGATCAGCACATCGGACGGCAGTGTCGCCATCATCAACTCGCTGCACTACATCGACAACTCCGGCCTGACCGATACCGGCAAGCAGCAATCACTTACCGATCGCGGTGATGCGTATATTCTCAAAGCCCCACTGAAATCATCTGCCAAGCCGGGAACGCAAATATCGGGCATGCTCGTTTTCGATGACGGCAATGCCATCACTGTGGACATTCCAGTCGCAGGCGAAGTGGCTGCAATGGAGACAAGCACGGCATCAGCAGCTGCTCACGGCCCTCAAAACCAGCCCCCCACGGACGCTGAAATAGCGGCAGCTGCAGAGATGTATGATGCTGAGCAGAAAATCGATTTCGTCCTCCTCGATGGCTCCAAGGAAAAAGCCCACAGCCTGGGCACGGCCCTTGGGTTCATCTTTATCGGTGGCTTATTGCTCAACCTGATGCCCTGCGTGTTTCCGGTTCTTGGACTCAAGGTCATGGGATTTGCCCAACAAGCCGGTTCCGAACCACAAAAAATCAAGGTCCAT
Organism: uncultured Verrucomicrobiales bacterium; assembly: GCA_964463855.1. Lineage (GTDB taxonomy): Bacteria > Verrucomicrobiota > Verrucomicrobiia > Verrucomicrobiales > Akkermansiaceae > Oceaniferula. The sequence goes on from CAYXEC010000019.1 coordinate 8,620, forward strand.
GGCCTGGTATTCATGTCCGGCGTTGTCGTCTCCATGTGGATTCTCGCCAGCATTATTTATGTGCTCATCTTTACCTTCGGACGCGATGTCAACTGGGGCGAACAGCTCACCAGCCCTATCTTTCTGGCCGCGATCATCATGCTGCTCTACGTGTTTGGCCTGAACATGGCAGGTGTTTTCGAAATAGGCACCTCTCTGACTGGAGCTGGTGGTGAGTTGCAGGCCAAGAAAGGCTACTCGGGCTCATTCTTCTCAGGTGTTCTGACAACACTCATCGCCACTCCCTGCAGTGGCCCTTTCCTCGGCTCGGTGATGGGCTACACCCTCAAGCAGCCTCCCCCGCAAGGAATGATGATCTTTACCGTGTTCGCGCTCGGCATTTCATCCCCTTATGTGGTGCTGGCTTTCTTTCCAAAACTCATCAACAAACTGCCCAAGCCGGGTGCCTGGATGGTAACCTTCAAACAGCTCATGGCATTCGCCCTCTTTGCCACGGCTGCCTATTTCTTCCGCAGCTTCGCCAAAATCACGGGCACGGGTGGAGCTTCCTGGCTGCTGATGGCGGCAGTTGTCATCGGCCTCGCACTCTGGGCTTATGGGCGCTTTGGCACTCCCTACACGCCGAAGGTCAAAAGATTTGTCTGGGGCATCAGCTTCCCAATGCTCGTCGCTGCGGGTGCTTTCCTCATGACGAAGTCGGCCACCCAGGAGAGAGCTCCAGCCACGCCACTGACTGGCTCATCGTGGTATCCGGGAGTGGTTGAACTCAACCGCTCCAAAGGGCGCATCGTCTGGGTTGACTACACAGCGGACTGGTGACTGCTCTGCCAACAAAATGAGAGCCGTGTGTTCTCATCCGACGCCGTGAACTCCCTGCTCAAGGAATACAATGTCCTGGTGGTAACCGCTGACAGCACTGATGGCGACCCCATCATCAAGAAGGACATGGACCGCGCTGGCAGAAAGTCCCTGCCAACCAATCTGATTTATCCTGCGGACCTATCCAGACCGGCAATCATGCTTCCCGAATATCTTACCCCTGATGTTGTCATCAAAGCACTCAAGCTCGCTGCCGGGGAATGATTCAAGCAACCCGCATGCGCATATTTTCCGTGCGTTGCGCCATCACTATGCTTAGCCTGTGTGTATGAATAGTGATTCAGCCAAAGTCCCCAAACTGGTTCAGGACGACTGCTGGCTCGAACCTTACTCGGATCACATTGCCCGGCGTATCCAGAACTTGGAAGATCATTTGAAGTTCATCAATGAATCTGCGGGCAGTATAGAGGCCTATGCGCAGGCCCACAAGGACCTCGGTATTCATCACCATCCAGGCAAGGGCATCTGGACGGTTCGTGAATGGGCACCTGGCGCGCAATATATTTCCATTATTGGAGATTTCAATGATTGGGACGCGGGCGCTCACCCGCTGCAAAAACAGGCCAGCGGCATCTGGGAAGCAGAGCTCGACGCCGCCATCATCAAGCACGGTGATAAGATCAAATTGCACATCCATGGTGCCGACGGTTCCGCGAGAGATCGAATCCCCGCCACCATTCACCGCTGCGTTCAGGATGAAACAACCCATGACTACGCAGGGCAGATCTGGCTCCCTGAGAAGGACTACGCATGGCAACACGACTTCGACCCGTCCTCACTGGGCGCTCCGCTCATTTATGAAGCGCATGTAGGCATGGCTGGCGAGGAGCCGAGATTGCATACCTACCGGGAATTTGCCGACAACATCCTGCCTCGCATTCAAGCGCTTGGCTACAATGCCATCCAGCTCATGGCCGTACAGGAGCATCCCTATTACGGCTCATTTGGCTATCACGTGTCCTCATTTTTTGCCGCTTGCTCACGCTTTGGAACACCCGAAGACCTCAAATATCTCATTGATTCGGCACATGGACTGGGCATTGCGGTCCTGCTCGACATTGTCCACTCCCACGCGGTCAAGAACCTGGCAGAAGGGCTCAATGAGTTTGATGGCACCGACCACCAGTATTTCCACGGCGGCGGCAAGGGCGATCACCCGCAGTGGGACTCCAAGTGTTTTGACTACAGCAAAAACGAGGTCCGCCGCTTTCTCCTCTCCAATGTTCGCTACTGGCTAGAGGAATTCCGTTTCGACGGCTTTCGCTTTGATGGCATTACCTCGATGCTCTATGAACACCATGGCAATACTGCCTTTGATCATTACGACAAGTATTTCATCGATGGCACTGACGAAGACGCCATTCTTTATCTCGCCCTCGCCACAACCCTCTGCCACAAACTCCGCCCCGGAGCCATCATCGTGGCTGAGGACATGAGTGGCATGCCGGGGCTGTGCAGACCCACTACTGAGGGAGGCGCTGGTTTTACGCACCGGCTCGCCATGGGTATCCCGGACTACTGGATCAAACTCCTGAAGCACAAAAAAGACGAGGACTGGAACCCCGAAGAGATGTGGGGAGTAATGACAAACCGACGATACGGGGAAGCCAATATTGCCTACGCCGAAAGCCACGACCAGGCACTCGTCGGAGACAAAACCATCGCATTTCGCCTGATGGACCAGGAAATGTACTGGCATATGGGCACTGATGATCACCATGAGACCATCGAGCGCGGCATTGCACTTCACAAGATGATTCGTCTTTTTACTCTGGTTTCCGGTGGCGAGGGCTGGCTCAACTTCATGGGTAATGAATTCGGCCATCCCGAGTGGCTGGACTTCCCTCGAGAGGGCAATGACTGGTCATACCATTACTGCCGCCGACAATGGTCACTGGTCGACAACCCTGAGCTGCGCTACCGTCACCTCAATGAGTTTGACAAAAACATGATCAAGCTTGCCAAGGCGCACAATCTATTGGCCTGCAATCCAGCCCAGAAGCTGCACACCCACAATGAGGATCAAATCCTTGCAGCCGAACGCGGCAATGTGGTTTTTCTGTTTAACTTCCATCCAACCAAGTCTTTTCCGGACTATGAGATCAACATTGCACGCTTGGGGAATTATAAAATCATCCTCAACAGCGATTCCCCCAACCATGGCGGATTTGATCGTATCGACGACAGCCTGACATACATGGCCGACAAGCACGAAAAATTACGGTTGTATCTACCAAGCCGCTCCTGCATGGCTCTGGTCGCAGAATGAACGCCTGCCGAATTTGATCCTTTCGCGGTTGCCAAAACCCCGGTTCCCCGCTACAGCCACACGCATGGCAACTGAAACTTCACTGATTCTATTCAAACCGGACGCTATCGAGAAAAACATCGTTGGCACGGTTCTGGCCCGCTTCCAGGCAGAGGGGTTTGTGATCCGGGGCATCAAAATGATGCAGCTCGATGACGCGATTCTCAAAGAGCATTACGCGCATGTCGCGGACAAGCCCTTCTTCCCCGAGATAGCAGAATTCATGAGCCGCACGCCCGTCATCGCCCTGGCACTGGAGGGTATTGATGTCATCGAACGCATTCGCAATTTACTCGGGCCCACCAATTCCAACGAGGCGCCCGAAGGCACGATTCGAGGTGATTTCGGCGAGGACATGATGATCAATGTCTGTCATGCCTCTGACGGCCCGGAAACGGCAGCTGCAGAGCTCAAACGCTTTTTTGGCGACGACGAGCTCTTCTCCTACTGAATCTGGCCTTGAATCCATATTTTCCCAAGGCCTGCCTGGTATTCCGGCTGGCCTTGTTTGCTTTTTGCCATGACCTGATTCATCGTGGTTGACCCTTGATTAATTCAAATGTTAACTCTAGATTGCTGCGCGCTGTCGCAAGCATTTTTCACTTATGAGTTCATCCACATGCTCCCTCTGCCGGTTTTGGCACTCCTCCATTGGAAAAAAAATCGTTGTTGCCCTCACTGGCGCTTATCTTGTGTTTTTCCTGGCAGGTCACCTGGCCGGCAACATGCTCATTTATCAGAGTTCCGAGGCATTCAACCATTATGCTGAATTCCTCCACACCATGCTTCATGGATGGGGTATTTGGATCTTCCGCATTACCATGCTTGTCGCCCTTGCCTTGCACATCCTGGCCACCATTCAACTCACCGCGGCCAATCGTTCCGCAAGACCCAGCCGCTACCAGCATGAGGCCACCATGGTTGCCCCACGCTCATCCCGCCTGATGATCTGGAGTGGCCTCACCGTATTGGTGTTTTTCGTATTCCATATACTTCACTACACCGTCCGGGTTCAGCAGGATCTGCAAATGCTCGCTGATTATAGGCAAAACTGGGCCATGACCATTGCCGGTTTCCAGAATGTCTTTGTCGTGCTCTTTTACATACTGGCCATGGCGTTACTCTGCTCACACCTCTCCCATGGTGTTGGATCCATTTTCCAGACACTTGGTTTGAGGACCAAGAAAACTGCAAAAGCCATTCAGCTTTTCTCCAAGGCCTACAGCCTCATTATCTTCGTGGGCTTCGTCTCCATCCCGATCAGTGTTTACTTTTTTGGACTCGGCGTAGAGGAAATGAAGGAAACCAAAGCCAAGGTCGAGGCCGCGGCCAAAGCCGGGCTCTCAGAACTCCCCGATCAACCCAAGGCACATTAGAACCTGACTGCAACATCCACCATACTGCAGATTGACCAACTTTTCACTACCATGTCATTAGATAGCAAAATACCCGAGGGCCCCATCGAACAAAAGTGGACCAAGCACAAGATGGACTCAAAGCTCATCAATCCGGCCAACAAGCGGAAATACTCCGTTATTGTCGTTGGCTCGGGTCTTGCAGGAGGTTCGGCGGCAGCTTCACTCTCCGAACTTGGCTACAAGGTGAAATGCTTTTGTTATCAGGATAGCCCCCGCAGGGCCCACTCCATCGCAGCACAGGGTGGCATCAACGCGGCCAAGAACTACCAGAACGATGGGGACTCGGTATATCGCCTTTTCTACGACACCGTCAAGGGAGGTGACTTCCGTGCCCGCGAGGCCAATGTCTACCGTCTGGCTGAAGTATCCAGAAACATCATCGATCAATGCGTTGCCCAAGGGGTGCCCTTTGCCCGTGAATATGGCGGCCTACTCGACAACCGCTCATTCGGTGGTGCCCAGGTGTCGCGCACCTTCTACGCCCGGGGCCAGACCGGCCAACAACTACTCATCGGCTGCTACCAGGCGCTTCAAAAAGAGATCTCCAAAGGAGGTGTGGAAATGTTCACCCGTACGGAAATGATGGATGTCGTTCTCGTCGACGGTCACGCCAAGGGCATTGTCGTCCGCGATCTGGTCACAGGTGAGATATCATCACATAGCGCTGATGCGGTTTGCCTCGCAACCGGAGGTTATGGCAACGTCTTCTACCTATCCACTAACGCCATGGGATGCAATGTCACCGCGGCCTTCAAGGCCTACAAGCGAGGTGCATACATGGCCAACCCATGTTATACCCAGATTCACCCCACCTGTATTCCCGTCAGTGGTGACTATCAATCCAAACTCACCCTGATGTCGGAGTCTCTTCGCAACGACGGCCGTATCTGGGTGCCTGTTTCCAAGGAAGACTCTGAAGCCATCCGCAACGGCACCAAAAAGCCCGAGGACATCGCAGAGCAGGACCGTGATTATTACCTGGAGCGCAAATACCCCTCTTTTGGAAACCTTGCTCCGCGTGATGTGTCGTCCCGCGCTGCCAAGGAAGTCTGCGATGAGGGCAGAGGGGTGGCACCTACGGGACTAGGCGTCTATCTTGACTTCAAGGACTCGATTGCCCGCCTTGGAGAGGACGTCATCCGGGCTCGTTATGGCAACCTGTTCCAGATGTATGAAAAAATTACCGGTGACGACCCCTACAAGACACCGATGCAGATTTTCCCCGCTGTACACTACACCATGGGAGGCTTGTGGGTGGACTACAACCTGCAAACCTCCATTCCCGGATTACACTGCCTGGGTGAGGCAAACTTCTCCGACCACGGGGCAAACCGTTTGGGTGCTTCTGCTCTCATGCAAGGACTCGCCGATGGTTATTTTGTTATTCCTACAACCATTGCCAACTATCTGGCAGGGCAAAAACCGGGCACGATAAGCACAGGCCAAGAGGAGTTCAAACAGGCCGAGGCTGCCGTCAAGGAGCGCATCGACCAGCTCATCAACATCAACGGCACCCGTACGGTGGACAGCTTCCACAAAGAGCTGGGCCTGCTCGTATGGGAACAATGCGGCATGGCTCGCAGCAAGGAGGGCCTCGAAGAGGCACTCCGGCGTATCCCTGAAATTCGTGAGGAATTCTGGAATAACGTCCGCATCCCGGGAGACGCCAATGGCATCAACACGGAGCTGGAAAAAGCCGGCAGGGTTGCCGATTTCCTCGAATTTGCCGAAGTCATGTGCTTCGACGCCCTGAACCGTGAAGAGTCCTGCGGAGGACACTTCCGGGTCGAATATCAGTTCACGGAGGACTCACAAGAGGTCAAGGACGGCAAAACCCAGCCAGGCGAAGCATTGCGCCGGGATGAGGAATACGCCTATGTGGCTGCCTGGGAGCACAACGGCGTCGGAGAGCCCCCCACCCTTCACAGGGAATCCCTGGAATTTGAAAATGTCCACCTCGCTATCCGAAGCTATGCCTAGGTGATTTCAGCTCACTTTCATTCTTTAACTTTAAATCATATCTTCCATGAACTTGACACTCAAAGTCTGGCGCCAAAAAAGCGCTCATGATGACGGCCTCATCGAAACCTATAAGGCTGAAAACATCCCCACTGAAGCCTCGTTTCTGGAGATGCTCGACATCGTCAATGAGCGCATTATCAATGATGGGGGTGAGCCCATTCACTTCGACTATGACTGCCGTGAGGGCATTTGCGGCCAGTGCTCGCTGACAATTAACGGCATCCCCCACTCCAAGGAGCGCGGCGTGACAGCCTGCCAATTACACATGCGTAAGTTCAAAGACGGAGACACGATCTGGATCGAACCATTCCGGGCCAAGGCCTTCCCTCTGCAACGAGACCTGATGGTTGATCGCTCGGCCTTTGACCGCATCATCGCTGCCGGTGGATTTGTCGATATCCGCACAGGATCTGCCCAGGATGCCAACAACTTGCCAGTGGCAAAAACCCGTGCCGATGCCGCCATGGATGCTGCTGCCTGTATCGGCTGTGGTGCGTGTGTCGCCGCCTGCAAGAATGCCAGTGCCATGCTTTTTGTCTCAGCGAAGGCAGCACACCTCAATCTGCTACCTCAGGGAGCACCTGAGAAGGACAAACGCGTTCTGGGCATGGTGCGCCAGATGGATGCCGAAGGTTTCGGAAATTGCACTAACCTCTATGAGTGCGAGGCCGTATGCCCGAAGGAGATCAGTGCCGAAAACATATCCCGGCTGAACCGGGATTACGCAGTGGCACTTGCCAGGGAAGCCATAGTCTAGCCCCCCTGCGAGTCAACGGGCCACGGCCTTTTTTACTAAAGGGTTCCACACTCCATCTCTCTGGCATCAAGCTTGCCTCTGCGGCTCGTTTCATCATTGCTGTATTCTTGATCATTAGTGGCTTATTTCGCCATTTCTCTTGAATATCACGCTCGTCTATGCCATCTCCCCGCCGCATGGCCGACAAGTGCTTCCAGTCTCTGCCCGGGTTCCGCGACTTTACTCCGCGTGACTGCGCGGTGCGCAACTACCTGTATTCAGTGTGGAGAGATGTCGCACACCGTTACGGCTTCAGCGAGTATGAGGCTCCCATTGTCGAGTCCACCGAGCTTTACCTTAAGAAAACGGGGGGCGAGCTTGCAACCCAGCTGTTTCGCTTTGAAGACCAGGGAGGGCGCGACATTACGCTGCGTCCAGAACTCACAGCATCCTTGGCGCGTATTGTCGGAGCCAACCAACGTGACTTTCCCAAGCCTCTCAAGTGGTTCGAAATCGGCCCCTGTTTTCGTTATGAGAAGCCGCAAAAAGGGCGCGGCCGTGAATTCATCCAGTTCAACGCCGACATCATCGGCGAATCTTCCCCAAGTGCTGATGCCGAACTTATCGCATTGGCAATAGACACGATGCTGGCACTTGGCTTTAGCGAGAAGGATTTCGTCATCAGAGCCTCTGACCGCCATAGCTGGCTGGCATTCTGCGAGCAACATAAGATTTCTGACCCGTCCGAGTTCCTCCCCCTCATTGACCGCCTTGAGAAACTCAAGCCTGAGGTCCTCGACGAGCAGCTCCAAGCATTCAAAGTGAGCCGCCAGCAGGTGGATGAATTTATCAACAATCCTGAGAATGCATCCCCGGCCTTTCTCGAAATCAAGACCAACCTCGACGCCCGCGGTATGGGGCATTTCCTTGAGTTGGACCTGACCATTGTCCGTGGCCTGGCCTACTACACGGGGGCTGTCTTTGAGATATTTGACACCCAAAAATCGATGCGCGCTGTCGCGGGGGGCGGTCGCTACGACGGGCTTCTCTCCATCATGTCAAATGGAGCCGCGGATCTTCCAGCCACGGGTTTTGCCATGGGTGACATGGTCATACGTAATTTTATTGAGCAAACACCAAAAGCGAAATTGGAGATGGAATCATGGTTGGCACGCAATGCTGCGTGTGATGTCTTCCTTATTGTTGCTGACGAAAATAAGCGCAACGATGCCCTCGGCATCCTTGCACAGCTAAGAGCCGCAGGCATTTCCGTTGATTACTCCATGAGCCAGCTCAACGTTGGCAAACAATTTAAAAAAGCAGAGCAATCCGGAGCACGTCTGGCACTTGTCATCGGCAGTGAATTCCCTGAAACCCAACTCAAGAACCTCTCCTCACGCAGTGAGGAAACCATCAAAGAACCCATCAGCCTCGTTGAAACCATTCAGGCACATCTCCAGGCTCCGGATGGCCCGCTGATCGCCTAGTCCATCAGCGTGCTCCATATTTGCCCACCCACTTTTAACCAAGATGAGAACCCATACCTGTAACGAACTCCACCACTCAAACATCGGCGAAACAGCAACACTGATCGGATGGGTGAATTCCAACCGAGACCATGGTGGTGTCGCCTTCATTGACCTGCGCGACCGTGAAGGCCTGACCCAGTGTGTTTTTCGCCCTGAGGAAAACGCCAAAGCCGCTGAACTCGCCAAATCCCTGCGCAGTGAGGACGTGATCCAAGTGACGGGCAAGGTCGAGGAACGCCCCATTATAGACGGGGTCTCCACCGTCAATCCAGAAATGGCCACAGGCTCCATCGAGGTATCTGCCAGCGAGCTCACCATCATTAACAAAGCCGAAGTCCTTCCCTTCCAGCTCGACAAGGAGCTCTCCAACGAGGATCTGCGGATGAAATACCGTTTTCTCGACCTGCGTCGAGAGCGCATGACAAGGAACTTGCGCCAGCGCCACCGCATCACCCAGTCCACACGCAACTACCTCGATGCCGATGGCTTCTGTGAGATCGAAACACCCATTCTCTCCAAATCCACTCCCGAGGGGGCCCGTGACTTTCTTGTCCCCTCGCGTATGCACCCGGGCTCTTTTTATGCGCTCCCTCAAGCACCACAACAATACAAACAGCTGCTGATGTGCGGAGGTATTGAGAAATACTTCCAAATCGCCCGTTGTTTCCGTGATGAGGATCTCCGTGCAGACCGCCAGCCTGAATTTACCCAGATCGATATCGAGGCGTCTTTTGTCACTCCTGATGATATGCATGCACTTATCGAGGGGCTACTCGGCAGGGTCTTCAAGGATGCGCTCGATGTCGATATCCCCAGCACATTCGATCGCCTCACGCACGAGGAGGCCATGAACACCTATGGCTCGGACAAACCTGATCGCCGCTTCGGCTATCACCTCACCGAGCTCTCCGAAGAACTCAAGGACTGTGAATTCCGCGTCTTCTCGGGAGCCATTGAAGCTGGTGGCGTGGTCAAGGCGATCAACGCCAAGGGCTTTGCCAATGCCTCCCAAGGCCAGATTGAAAAACTCACCCAGACCGCTATCGAAGCCGGCTCCAAAGGGCTCGCCTATATTCAGGCGCGAGACGAGGACCGTTCCACCTGGCGCTCCCCCTTTGTCAAACGTATGACTGATACCGAAGTCGAAGCTCTGAGGGAAAAACTCAACATTGAACCGGGAGACCTTATCCTCTTTGGTGCCGGTGACTGGGAAACCGTCTGCGAGGTTCTGGGACGCATCCGCCTCTGCTGTGCGGATCTGCAAAATATCCTCGAGGGCAATACCGAACTCGACTTCCTCTGGGTTACCGACTTCCCTCTGCTGGGATACGACGAGGAGGAAGGCAAGTGGAATGCTGTCCACCACCCCTTCACCCGTCCGATTGCCGAGGACGTTCCCAAGCTCATCGCTGCCGCTACCGCTGAGATCGAGGACGAGAGTCAGCGCTATGCAGGTCTCCGCGCCCAAGCCTACGATGTCGTGCTCAACGGTTACGAACTGGGAGGTGGTTCCATCCGGATTCACGAAGCCGGGCTTCAATCTGCCATGTTCACCGCACTCGGAGTCACTGAGGAGGAGAAAGCAAGCATGTTCGGCCACATCCTCGACGCCTTCAAATTCGGTGCCCCTCCCCATGGCGGTATTGCCCTCGGTCTGGACCGCCTGGCCATGCTTGTCTGTGGTGAGTCCTCGATTCGCGAAGTCATCGCATTCCCCAAAAACAACAAGGGCATGGACATTATGTCATCCTCCCCCTCACCCGTGGATGCCCTCCAGTTGCGCGATCTCCGCATTCAGACCAAGGTCAAGGAGAAGCCCGCTGCCCAGCCTCCTAGCGCTTGATTACCGATCAGCTGTGGTTATCCACTGTTGGCGCAATCACATTTCCCGAGGCCTGCAACGCAAGTGCTTCGGGATGTTTACGGTAGTGCTCTCGCACTGTTTGGGCGAGATTCAACTTCACCTCTTCACCTACGGGTGAGGGTGATGTATCAGGCAAGACATCCACCAGTTTGCGCACCAGCTCGTCCTGCGGGGCCATGAGCTTCGCCTGCCACGAGGCAAGCAGATCACGATCCACACGCGCCGGCAAGGACCCCATGATGCCGAGATCATTCTGATCGTGCACCAACAAGCCCGATGTCGTTCCGCGGTCCAGCGTCAGCACCTGGAACAGGTAAAGGGTGTGGTAGGCAAGTTGCCCGACTCTGGCCTGCTCATCAGCATCAGGGTAGTTAGACAAGGCCGACTGCAAGATCTCAAGATAGCCATCGATCACGGTTTTGCCAAACAGCTCTGCAAACTCCCTGTCAGCTGCCGTATTGTCCGTAGCATAGGTTTCCAGATAGAAATGGATTATCCCACGGTGTCGCTGCAGTGCAGGGATATAAAAATACCTGTCTCCCTGCGCAGCTGCCTCCTCATATTGCTCTGGTGCCGCAGCCCTCATGCATTGCTCAAACTCATCGCGGTATTCGCTATGGATCACCGAGGGATTCAAATCCGCCATGATCCTCCAATACCCGCTCACAGCGGCATCTCCATCCCCCTTCATTTCCGTCCAGCTGATATGGATGTGCACTGAGGGCGCGTGCGGGTTCTGGGGGTGGATGATCGTGGAAATGGCCGTGGCCGAACCCAGTTTCTTCTCCGGCAGGTCATCGTAGTGCACCTGGGAAACATTGACCGAAGCACGGTTGAACATCGCACCCTCGGCAGCCGAGTAGCGGTTACCCCCACCATGCTGACCGCCATCGCGAAGCCACTCTGCCTTTTCAAAGCTCACATCATGACCGAAAGCAGAGGAAACCCGCTCCAGCCCCACGACAAAACGCGCCTGAAGCATGGAAACAAGCACAAGGGCATCAGCGGCAGATGTTGATTGGGCCTTGATGAGCATGTGTTTGAGGATAAGCATTGAATAGCAGTCTGCAATCCCGGATCTACAGAAATACCCTGCCGTATCCATTCACAGCTTCAAGGGTAGCGTGATTTGGATCCCCTTGCGCCCCGGTTGCTGCTGCATGCGATACTTCCAAAGCCTTTTTGAAATAAGCCTCAATGATAAGGGTGTCAAACTCAACGTCCCTGTGCTAAAGAGAGACGATGAAAAAACTAAATATTTTTCTAGTCGCACTCCTGCTGGCCTCGGCTGGCCTTTGCACTCCGCCAGTAAAAGCCGAGAATATTACAGACGGGCTTCCCAAGATTTCGGCAGAAGACATCGCAAAATGGCATGGCATCTATTGCTTTATTATAGACTTGCCCGAAGACATTGAGGGCAAAGTGTTGAGGCTTTATACAACCGACCAAGATGGAAAAGAATTAAAAACATCTGGCCATCACGGCCTGCGCTTTGAGCCGGGCGAACGCATCAAGTTGTTGATGAAATTGGATGACGATCGAAACATCAAATACCAATTCATTGCAAAGCTAGGCAGCACGGGACCAGATACATTTTAGATAGATATCCCAAAAAGTGGCACCATGGAAGGCGAGTGGGCTGATGGCAGGTCCCATGCTTCCGGCAAAGGCTATTTAGCTAAATTTTATACTTATGCGGATAAAGCTTTAATTAAAGTTCACTTTGAATTCATGGCAAACCCCGCAGAGAGCTCTCCATAAAAACATGGGCTTGGCCAGTGGTCAGCAATGCCCCCCGATTTCCGGGGTAAAGCAGGCCCGTAGTATCCGCGGGGGCTTCCCTGTGCGCTCCCCCGACCGCGTCGGGGTCATCCTTGAGGACTCGCTGCGCGAGTAGCAGGCATTTTCCAGAGGAAAATGGTCGGGGAGACAGGATTCGAACCTGCGACATCCGGCTCCCAAAGCCGGCGCTCTACCAAGCTGAGCTACTCCCCGTAATTCAATGATCTAAACTACCAAATGAGGCGGGCAGAAACTCTACGAACTCACCTGTAAGTTCAAGAGCAAAATACATTATTTAGCAACAAAGCACCCCAGAGGTCTAGTGATGACAATAATAATTCGGGAAACCTGTGACAAGCCTCCCCATCTGTGTTAAAGGACTTATGTCGTTAACAACCAATCAGCTTGATGCAATAGTCCTGTTGTCACTGGCTCTATTGCGACAAGCAATAAACTACGAACCCAATACGTATAATGAAACTTAGACACATCATCGCACTCGCTGCCACCACCGCCTTCTTCACTTCCTGCGAAAAAGCTGAGGAGGCATCCGCTGAAGCCGCTGCTCCTGAAGCTGCCGTAGAAGAAACCGCCGCTGCTGAGGAAGCTGCCCCTGAGGCTCCCGCTGCTGAGGCTCCCGCTGCTGAGGCTGAAGCTGCTGTTGAGGAGGTAGCCGAGGAGGCTGTTGAAGAAGC